>NZ_JBHIQP010000003.1:0-13217 GCF_042196625.1 Bartonella sp. AC535YNZD
GAAAGTACTGAGTTCGAATCAGCTTTTTTTGCTTTTAGTGCTAGAGAGCACCTGGACATGGCAAAAACTCCCGGAATTCCGGGATACCTACAAGAGTAGGTTCATTTTATGATCGAACTTTAGGGCTTTCAGACCCTACTGATCGCTGCGTAGACGACCAAAGTCACCCTTTAAGGTATAAAGTAATTTCAGGAAATTGGCAATAAAATTTAAAAACAGTGTTTGTTTTATGAACCCCACCCGCCTCTCAAACTCTTATGCTCGCTCGTAAAAACCATGAGATAAAACCCACGTTTATTGAGAGGATTAACAACCCTTGATTCTTGAGATCAAGCCTCCAAAAAGCACACCTAAAAATATATCGCCCCCTCCCAAAGCCATTCTTTGGAGCATATCTTTGAAAGCTTTACACTGTGATGCGTTGAATTTTTGCGCCACAACGAGCTAATTTTTCTTCTAATCTCTCAAATCCACGATCAAGATGATAGACACGATTGACGGTTATTTCTCCCTTTGCCGCCAATGGAACAAGATAAGAGGGCTGCAATCACAAGAGAAACAACAAGCGCGCAAATCCGTCGCCATGACAGGAGCCGCTTGCAAATGCTCTGTTCCACGAGACGGTTGCCCTCTCGCCCATCAAGCTTTATTTGCGCCCTCAAACGATTGAATTCTTGAACATGCATAAAACGATTTTCAAAAATCGTCTCTGTAATCCGCGCGGTTCCCTCAACCCGTGTCATAAGCGCCGTAAACGACACTGAAAACAATGATACAAGTCTCTATTTGTTTGTTTTATGAACCCCACCCGCCTCTCAAACTCTTATGCTCGCTCGTAAAAACCATGAGATAAAACCCACGTTTATTGAGAGGATTAACAACCCTTGATTCTTGAGATCAAGCCTCCAAAAAGCACACCTAAAAATATATCGCCCCCTCCCAAAGCCATTCTTTGGAGCATATCTTTGAAAGCTTTACACTGTGATGCGTTGGATTTTTGCGCCACAACGAGCTAATTTTTCTTCTAATCTCTCAAATCCACGATCAAGATGATAGACACGATTGACGTTTGTTTCTCCCTTTGCCGCCAATGCTGCAATCACAAGAGAAACAGAAGCACGCAAATCCGTCGCCATAACGGGAGCCCCTTGCAAATTCTCTGTTCCATAAACGGTTGCCGTCTGCCCATCAAGCTTTATCTGTGCTCCTAAGCGATTGAGTTCTTGAACATGCATAAAACGATTTTCGAAAACTGTCTCTGTAATATGCGCGATTCCTTCAGCCCGTGTCATGAGCGCCATGAATTGCGCTTGGAGATCGGTTGGAAAAGCAGGATAAGGTCCTGTTTTAATATCAACGGGCATAATTTTGGTGTTCTTTGGATTTCGCTTAATATGAATTCCTTGAGGTTCTATTTGAATCTCGAGTCCTGTTTTTTGCAGCACCTTAAGCACTTTTGTGAGATGATTAGGATTTGCATTTTTAAGAAAGACATCTCCTCCCGTCATAGCAACAGCCATTGCATATGTTCCCGCTTCGATTCGATCAGCAATAACGCGTACTCTAGCACCGTTGAGTTTTTTAACCCCTTCAATTGTAAGCGTTGTTGTTCCTTCACCGGTTATTTGAGCCCCCATAGTATTCAGGGTTCGAATAAGGTTTGTCACTTCTGGTTCACAAGCCGCATTCTCAAGAGTGGTTGTTCCCTTTGCCATTGTCGCCGCCATCAGCAGCACATGGGTTCCACCAACAGTGACTTTAGGGAAACGATAGCAAGCACCTTTTAACCCCCTTGGCGCTTTTGCATGAACATATCCATTTTCGATAGTAATCTGTGCGCCTAAAGTTTTAAGTCCCTCAAGGATAAAATCGACAGGTCTTGTCCCGATAGCACATCCTCCAGGAAGCGAAACATAAGCCTCTGCGCATCGTGCAAGCAGAGGTCCAATAACCCAAAAGCTTGCACGCATTTTTTTCACCAGTTCGTATGGTGCCCGTGTTGTAGCTATTTTTTGCGCCGTAAAATGAATTGTTCTTGAATTCACGCATTCATCGTTAAACTCTTGTCCATCAACGGCATATCCAACACCATGATTATTGAGAATACGAATAAGCAATTCAACATCGGCCAGATGCGGAATATTTTCTAAAGTGAGCGTTTCTTCTGTCAAAAGCGCCGCAATCATAAGAGGCAATGCAGCATTTTTTGCCCCAGAAATAGGAATTGTTCCTTTAAGTTTTTCTCCCCCAACAATTTGAATAGAATCCATCGTGTTTTCCCTCTTTTCCTTTGTGCCTGCCCTTCCAAAGGATTGTCCCCCTTCGGGAAGTTATGCTTTATTAATCGTTTTAGAACGCATTCTAACTATGAGAACAAATTATTGAGAAGTTTGGTTGCAAAAATTTACTAAAAAACATTTTTTTGCATTTTAGAGCTCTGGTTGTGCTCTTTTTCGGCTTTGCTCTTTTCGACGTTTCAGGTTTTGACGCAATTGTTGTGCCAATCTTTCTTGACGTCGTTTTGCTTTTTCATCTTGATGATTAATTTCATTTTGTTTTTGTTTTTGATGCATTTGTGTCATTGCGCAACCTTTTAAACAGTGTTGAGCTTCTATCCAAGCAACTCATTTAGATATTTAAGCATATAAGAAGCATATGTCATGACATAAGATACGTTTTCTTGCAAGAATATACAAATGTTCTCTTGCCTATTTTCTGACAATATGGCACAAGACAGCGCAAAGATTGAAAAGGGCTGCGGTAGCTCAGTGGTAGAGCACTCCCTTGGTAAGGGAGAGGTCGAGAGTTCAATCCTCTCTCGCAGCACCATTTTATTCTTCTTTTGCCTCTCTCTTTTTGCCCTTATAAGTCTTCCCTATAAGCCTAAATCTTTTCCCCCAACCTCCATCAGCTTCATCAAATCCTCCATCCTTTAAACTATGCGTTTCAATAGCTTCAAAATCAATGGCCTCAATAACACGCTTAATCTCTAAAATACTTTACGAACGGCTTTTGAAATTGACCGCCCCCCAAAGAATAGTCCCTCTCCTATTGGTTTCCCCTCTTTCCTTGCCCCTCCCTCTTTCCTTGCATCTTCCTCTCTTTCATTTCTGTAAGATTGCCCCCCTTTACTCCTTCTCTTTGCCAAGCCTCACTATTGCAACAGCTCTTGGCACTTGAGACGATATAAGCATTTTTATTTTTTCAATATTTTATTTCTTGAATATTTTTCCCCACAAGCTCACCCTGTTTGTAATATGCAAACAAACGATTTTACTTGATTCAATATAAGAGCGTTTGAATAAGAGAACTAAGAACATCTCACACTATTTCAGGCTCTCATTGAAAGTCAAATTGAATCTCAATAATGAATTATTATAAACTCATTGTTTGAACATATCCCATTGATACCTTTATCCGACCCAAAACGAATAATCTTATCTTTCTAGCCTCTCTATCCATCTCAAGCAACACAAGCATTCCCTCTAGAAATTAGAATAAGCTTCATCGATCTTATTCGTCATTTACAACAGATCTAACAGAGCCATTTCCAGAACCTCCTCTCAACTCAATTCCTTTCCCATTCTCCCCACCCCTTACCAAAAGCAAAAAACAAACAGTGATAAAATCCCCCTCAATAAAGCTTTCACTAAGCCACCCCACGCTCGCATATGCCAAACATCCCATATGGTAAACATCCCATATACTAGACATCCCATATACTAGACATCCTATATACTAGACATCCCATATGGCAGAAAATTGAGAGCCCGCCTTTTCAAAGAAGATCCCTCATTACCAATTTTATACACTATGGTTTTCCACGTGCTCTAAGCCTCCCTCTTTCAACACGCATCTTTTTTATACGAATACTTTGATTGATACGGATAGCGTTATTCCTCTTGCATAAGAGCCCCAAAAGCGAAAAGCTCTCTCCCTCTGTTCTATTGAAATTAATCACCCCTCTTCGCTTACACTTCACAAGCAGAAAGATCCGTATAGCGAGAAACTTTCCAAGAAAAGCATATCTCTTCGTAAAAAGCCTCCCAGTAAACGAGATTATGAATCGTCTCAAGAGCTACAGCCCATGCCGCAATTTTGGCAACGGCCCCCAATAGTACCAACTTACTTTTTCATAAAGTAAAGATAGGGTGCGCAATGTTTATAATCTCTGGGGGGTACAATCTACGGACTTTATAATCTACGGGGCTTTATCGTTATACCCCTCACGATATTATTCACAGGTGCCAGTATGAAATTTACGAACGCCAGGCATGAAATGGGTGTGAAATGAGCTTAGAGCGAGATATCTTTATTAAAACAAGTGCGTGAATGTACAACAACAAGTATATTTCATTTGGAGTATTTTGGATATTGCCTACTCTCCCCACCTTAGGACAACCATTTTGGCTACAGATCCCCTTATACTTTCTGCTGTCATACCTCCTCCAATAAGCTAAAACCCCACATATGCGGGGTTTTAGCCAGTACCACACCTTTACTTATACACATTATGATCATTATAACCATTTTTATTAAATACGTTTTTACGTATATTTTCAACACAAAAATAACACACATTGATTTATTTAACAGAAATCAATTAAATATTCATGATAATCATTAAAAGTTAAAATGATGAAATTATTATTCAGAACGTACGTCATAATATTTATAACGTTTTTTTCTGTATTCATATTATTGGGTTGTACTCAAGTAAGCGACCTTGCTGAATACGATAAGGTTTACCAAAAATATGTCCATGAAAATTACACTCATTTAGAATATTCTCAGAAATTAGAAAAAGCAAAAAAAGAGGTAGAATATTTAAAAGCGTATATGGAAAAAACTGTAAGTATACCCCATGACAAAAGTCAATTTTGGAAATATTTAATAATATTGCCCAATAATCCTCCAGAATTCAATATTTTAAGACATTATCACATATTGCTTGTTTTTTGTGGACGCTTTTTTGATTTATGGCAAGATGATAAAACGATGCCCACACTTACATTTAACGACTTACCAACAAGACTGAAGGATTTTAAAGCTAACGGGATGAAATACAGGAAAGATTGGGATTATATAGAAAATATTTTCCTCAAAGCAAAATTTGAAACAAACTTTGATGATCCAATGTTTGCGTACGCAGAAAAATTTTTGGATTCTCCCAATGGCATTAATCGAAAAGAACAAACTCTTCAGACAGAGCAGCTCATCATAGGCAATGAACTCACTCGTTTTAGAAACACAGCAACAATGTGCGTTATGGCTAGAGAGGTATACCTTAAAATGATGCCCAAAGAAAATGTAAAACCACCTGTAAGATATAGCACTTTTGAAAAATGGAAGCAGTATTTAAAAAATCTTTAAACGGATCATAAAACGCCTTTCAAAATACTTCTAAAGAACCATTAAGCCCCCCTCACAATGACTATAATCAGGCACAAAGAGGGTATAAAAAACAATGTTAATTAAACAGTCTTTATTGAGAAGCGTCTTAATTATCGCTCTTTTAACAACGCATCTTTTTTATTCTTCAAAGGGATATACTCATTCGAATGAAGTATTCTCTTCAAAAGAGATTACAGAAAGAGAGAGATTTTTCCGCATTTTCCTTGTTAATGGAAGTCGCTGGTGGGAAGAAAAATTCTACCAAATTCTCTGGATAGAAAAAACATTTTTTTTGGAAAACAAGCGGCAGTTATCGCAACCGCTCTATGAAAAACATGTCAATATAATAAAAAAATGGCAGAATATAATCAAAAAACGACATCATGTATTTAATACTCTGTGCACCCTTATAGAATTAGAAATAGATGCAATGCGACATGTGAATGAAGCAAAACACTCTCATGAGCATACACATCTCTCAAACCTTATGAAACACATAGAGACATATCAAGAGCGTATAGTTAAAAACAAGAAAGAACTTGAGAAACTTGATCATGAAATTGAGATCTTATACAAAGTTATCATAGAGTATACAAAATTACCATAAACTTTGATCTATTCATTCCATAACTTGATGAAAAGTGCTTCTCAAAGGATATCTTTTATTTTCAAGCACTTTGAACTATCTATCGCCATCTTTAGATACAGAGTGCCAAAGTACAGTAACGTTATCATACAATTTGTTGTATTTTACCAACATAAAATAACACATATTGATTTATTCAACAGAAATGACTTATAAAAGCTCATCAGAAACAAACGACAATAAATACCTTATGTTTAAACACTTTATTTTCTTCGCTATCGTAATAAGCGCTATTTTATTTACGCATCATACAACGAGTGGATGTACAACAGATGATCTTTTTGTTGGAAGTACTTCTCCGATCAATTGTATTTCAAAAGAATATATAAGACAGAAAATAAAAAAGAAGCTATTGGAAAAAGAACGCGAAAGAGAATGGTTAGAGCTTGAACAATTTTCTGTTAGCGCTTGTCCAGGTGGAGAATTTCCTGTTTATCATGGCTTTTCTATTATCGATTGTGTTTTGAGAGGAAGAACTAAAACAAAATCGTCTTAATAATGAAATCAATATAATGAAATTATTCATGCAATGGTTTATCGTAGCATTCGTAATAACAACGATAATGTCTGTTCCCATAAGTTTACTTTGGCGTTTTAGATTTAAGGTTCCTGCCTGTTTATTTACAATAATGACAACCTTGGCTATTATTGCCGTCCCTTTTACATTTGATTTATCGTCTCTCTTTTAATCTATTTTTGTAAAAAAATATTTCTAAAATATTAAAAACACCCTGCATTTTTAAGCGTTTTGAACTGTATCTCCTCTCATTTAGATACAGTATAATCACTATAGCCATTTTCATTAAACATGTTTTTGCACATATTCTCAACACAAAAAACAACACATGTCGATACATTCAAAGGGGATCAATTAAACGATCTTATAAAAGAAGAGCAATACACAAAGTGGCTGTATTTAATGATAGTAAATGAAGACGATTATTATGGAATTCTTGGTGTAAGCTACGAATGCAATGATAAACAGATAAAATCTTCTTTTCGTAAATTAGCTCTGCAATACCACCCTGATCATAATTCTAGTACCGAAGCAGAACAAAAATTCAGAAAAATTTGTGAAGCCTATGAAGTTCTTAAAGATCCTCAAAAGAGAGCAGCTTACAATCAGTTCTATCATGAAACTTTTAAAGATAATGACAAGGCTTCTGAAAGTAATGAATACGAAAAACCTACAGCAATTGAAATAATTATATGGTTATGGAAAACACAATACAGAATTATGACTTTTTTAACAACAATATTTATTGCTATTTGTTTTTTCATAACAATGATAACAGTGTTTGGATTTCAACTTTAATAGTCAAAGTGCTTTTGAAGAGCTTTAAAAGCAACCCGCAGCGAATTCACAAGGCATCATTATCCTTGATCTTCTATAACAAGGTAGTGTAGAAAAACATAAAGATTATAATGTCTCTATTCGTTCTTTTCTTATTCTCCCGTTTCCTCCACCCCTCTATTTTCTTCCACAACCCGCCCCCCAACCTTTCCCCCAACAAGCCCGCTTGATTCCACACAGACTTTTTCTCATGCCCCTAACATCCTTTCCCATATCGGCTAAGAAAATTCCCGCAAAGCTCTTCTCCCCAAGCGGCGCCCCTAAGCTTCCCCTCAAGAACGAAAGCATAACGCGCACCATTGTCTCTGCAATAAAAAAACACTTGCCCGTCATTGTACTCCCCCAACACTCACCACAAAAGCTCCCAGAAGCTCCCCCCTGTTCCAATACGTCTAAACAAGCTTTAACGACCTCCCCCGCCAAACATCTTTCCATTTTTCAGCATGCTTTACGTATCATTCCAAGCTCCCTACTTGCGTGCCGCAAAAACATAAAAACCGGCTCTTTTCCCCCTTGAGCGTGCCTTTTTATAAGTTGGAACCTGTCTGTACTGCTGCTTCTCTTCCCCCTAAGCCTCATTTTGTTATCCAGCATGCTTTCCGTGTCACTCCAAGCCACTGGATAACGACCTGCCCCCTCCATTGTCTTTTCCCCCTTGAACGTGCCTTTTTATAGGTTGGAACCTCCTTGTCTGTACTGCTGCTTCTCTTCCCCCTAAGCCTCATTTTGTTATCCAGCATGCTTTCCGTGTCACTCCAAGCCACTGGATGATGCCCTGCCCCCTCCATTGTTTTTCCCCCCCCAATGAACCAGCCGGCAACTCCCCCCCCACACACAAGCGCCCGCAATTTCTCATATATAGGCTCTTTTATAGGTTCTTTTCTTCATGCCCCCCTTTCCCATGTCAGCTAAGAAAATTCCTGCAAAGCTCTTCTCCCCAAGCGGCGCCCCTAAGCTTCCCCTCAAGAACGAAAGCATAACGTATACAATTGTCACAGCAATAAAAAACACACTTGCCCATCATTGCCGCTCCCCCAGCACTCACCACAAAAGCACCCAAAATCATGTCACCATATCTCTAAACACTTGGCCTTACTCCCATTCTCGTTTTCCTCTCCAGCATACGCCTTGCATGCGCTCCAAGCTCCCCGCTTTTACCCCCCATTATCCCAACATGCTTTCACATTCATAGCCAAGCTCTTTGTGCTCCCTGCTTCCCTGCGCCCCCTTGTTTGGCACCCTCTTCCAACATATGCTTTGCTCTTTTCCCTCTGAATTTCTTTTTTATAGAACTTTGCCTCTCCTCAACGCTACACAAGATCCCTTTCTTCCCCTCTTGCGTCTCATTCTTGCTTTGCCCTCCAGCATACGCCTTGCATGCGCTCCAAGCTCCCCGCTTTCTCCCTCCTTCAAAGCAATTTCTGTTCTTATATGAAAACCTGTCTCAACCGATTTAATTTGCTGTACCATCTTCTCCAACGCCTCATTAAAACGGCTAATTTCATTTTCAAGCTTGCAAATATAGGCTTCATCACGATAAGCCCGTTTAATCAAAGGTGGCATATTTGGCCAATAGAGCATTAAATCCACCCATTCGCGTTGAGAAATCCATAACCCTCCTTGACATTGTGCTTTATGTTCTGCTGGAAAGCCCTTTTGCATGAAATGAGGAATTAAAATTTCAGGTTTTTTTGTTTTAATTTCCAACAATCCATTTTTTCCCACAAAAGCATCGGGAGAAAATCCTTGTCCGCGATCATCAGCCAAAACAAAGCCAATACATTTAGGTTCTGTATGTGTCAGTTTCCCATAAAGCTGTCGCGCGCTTGGTTCTAATTCAGTCCCACGTCGCATAGAAAGTGTTGCCCCTTCATCAACGGTTTTTCCGGTAATTCTTTCTCCCGCCAATTTCATCATCACACTCTGATAGCGTGACGTTTTTTGCCCTTGTTTTGTTCGTGCCATCACCATCTCAAACAACGAAGCCGTAATCAAACCATTACGCACTTGCTGCCATTCCTCTGTTCCTTGAATACAATCGATAATGATTGGCATGGTATTTCTCTCCTTAATCTTTAAAGTGCTTTTTTTTTGCAACATATTCTCTTTGAAACATTCATATCTTTTAAGATGCATTCCCCACTAAGAATGACAGCATCCTTAAATATTGTGCTACTGAAATCACAAAAGCTGTTGGAAACGCCCCCCCCAACATCCCTCCTCCCCACAAGTTTCTCATCCCCTCCTTTTCCATATCAGCTAAATCCCTCCCAAGCGGCGGCCTCCCTAGACGAAAGCATAACGCGTGATATTTTCTCCCCGATAAAAAAAACCTTGCCCGTCATTATCTCCCTAAGGCTCAACACAAAAACGGTCAGAACCGCGCCCCCATAGCGCCTTCCTCTTCTTCCCCCTCAAACACCTTCCCCCATTTCCCAGCATGCTTTCACATTCATGTCCAAGCTCTTTGCACTCCCTGCGCTCAAAGCTCTCTGCTTTCCCCCCTCCCTCAACACTCTACTCTTTCCCCTACACAAAGCTTTTTTTAAAGATTGACATCTCCTCAACGCTATACGGCTGCCCCCCTTTTCCACACCTCATATCTCCCCTCCAGCATATGCCTTGCATACGCTTCAAGCTCCCCCCCATTCGTTCTCCCCACAAGTTTCTCATCCCCTCCTTTTCCATATCAGCTAAGTCCCTCCCAAGCAGCGGCCTCCCTAGACGAAAGCATAACGCGCACCATTGTCACCGCAATGAAAAAGCACTTTGGCCCATCATTGCGGCTTCTTTTTTCAACCCTGCTATTGCACGACGGAAAAATCATAGCGGAGATATTCTTCCGCCAATTTTTTTGCCATAGACAGCGCCGCTTCTTGTGAGATAAAAAGAAGAGCGTCGTGTTTTTGTGGTTCGAGTCTGATTAAATTTCGCATATTTCCAGCATAATAAAGTGGAATCCCTCGATAAGAAGTCTTGAGATAACTTGTCATGTTTACCACCAATAATCTGTCAAGACATCACATGGGCGTAAACGATGCTGTTTTTCATAAGAGCCATAGAGATTATCTTCATAATCGCACGCCGCTCTTTCATTTAAAAAAGCATGATACGCTTCACTATTCAAAATGAAGGGCTGCAATTGTGTATTTTCTTCATTTATTTCATGATTTTCGACATAAAAATCAGCGATTTGTTCCGTAACATCTTCAGCATAAGAAGTTGTCAGATCGAGTCGTAAAACTCTATAAACAGTTTCATATTCTTCAATCAGTTCGAGCACCTCTTCGATTTCGTCGATTGGTCCTTCATAAGTACAAGGATTTTCCTCTTCGCATAAAACGACAATGATTTCATCCTCTTTAACGAATGAAATATTTTTCATGATTTCCCCCTTTAGATAGTTGATAAAGCATAGCCTTGTCTTGACAAGACTAAATATAGCGTTAGTCTTATATCCTCTATAGGAGAGATGTCAATCATTTTATCCTTCATAAAAGATATATTTTAAATATCTACGGGGTTCAAATGACATATGTAAAGAAAAATCTATTATTCTTTGTTCCTCTCATGCCCCTTTGTTGTTCTCTATTTGTTCTTACAAAATTGCAATTATAAACACACAGGAGAGATAAAATGAGTGACATAATATTAATAAAATACTGGAGTCGCCTTGACACAAAAGCACAGAAAGAAGTTATTTTGAAGCTTCGTCAATTGGCCGCCGCAAAAGAGTCAAAATCGCCTGTCTCTCTTGCGGAGAGAGTTTCGAAATAAGCTCTATAAATTCTTTATCTTCAGGGCTAGCCCCTTTCCCGTAAAGAATATAATTCATACTGATATTAATTTCGTGACAAATTCGCGAGAGAGATTCGATTGTTGGTTCTTTTCCTTCAGAAAGAATAGAATGAAGGTACCCCGCGCCTTTACCGGCAGAGAGAGAGATAGATCTTTTTGACCGCCCACTTTTTTCCAAAGCGGTCTTTAATCTTTGACGCCAACCATCGATATTCATAATTTCACCATATAGCGCGTCTTTTTAAAAAAACACGTCCTTTTTATAAAACGGGCTTGCATTATCCTCTAAAAAGGATAAAATTAAGGAAACAAATTTTACTTTTTAGGGGGAATTTTCTATTTTTAGCTCATAAAAACACTTTAACCACCCTACCGGATATAAAAGACCACCTCCAAAACTTCTGCCCAAAAGAAAGTACGTTGAGAATGTGTGGTATTCTTTATTTTTTCCATCACCGCAATCTTAAATCGTAAGTTTGCATGCGCTTCAAGCACAGCCAATCATTTATAAGCATCATAAAGAAGCTTCTCGTCATCATCGAACAGAGCCAAAAGCAACACAAGTTAAATCCTTATTTGAGCTTTTATCATCAATAAAAATGTATAAAAAAGAAGAAAGTAGATTGCAGTATGAAACACGCTAATCAACAAGAAACTCCTCATTATGAATCGTCTAGGCTTCCATATGTTTGTTGGTATCAAAATGACTTTCTAGGAGGTGTACGTGGGATGCGCGCACACGAAATTGGAATCTATACGATTCTTCTCAATGAAATGTATGCCCGTGGCCGACCTTTAGAAATATCGAAAGAACGTTTAGCGCGTCTTTGTGGTTGTGACAAGCGAACTTTTGTTAATGTTTTAGAGATGCTCATCCAAGAGGGTAAGATTTTAAATTTAGCCAATGGATTATGGAATAAGCGTTGCGAAAATGTTTTTCAAGAGCGTGAAAAATTGCTTGAACAAAAATCCTTTGCGGGTCGTTCTTCGGCAAAAAAACGCAAGAAAATCAATGTAGAGATGCAACAACTGCTTAACGAAAGTACAAAAGATGTTGCACAAAGCTCAAAAGCTCAAAAGGCAGAAGAAAAGGAAACACCTTACGGTGTTTTAGAAAAGAAAATTTTGTTTGATGAGACAGAACCTTGTTTTTCCTGCGAAGAGAGTTTTGAACAAAGCGATCATCCATCACCCTTATCGGCTCTTGATTCACCTCTCCCTTCTCCTCCACAAGAAGAAGCGGAGCAAAAAAACGCCTCCCCTTTAAACGCTCCCCAAGCGGAGTTCACTCCCGCCCCTATCGCGCAAATTGTCACGGGGGAAAAGACAAAATCCGCCACCACTCTTCCCCTCAGCAATCTTCCTTCCTCCATTCCTCCTTCTTCCAACAAAAAAACCACAGCCTCAGTTGCCAAAGGGTACCGTCTTCCTGAGCATTGGCAAGCAGACATCAAGGCGGCAGTTTCAGAAGGCTTGAGTGAAAGCCAAGCTCTTTGGCAAGCCAAAAAATTTCGCGACTATTGGAAAGCCAAGAGCGGCAAAGAAGCTCTCAAAGTAGACTGGCAAGCCACATGGCGCAACTGGTTTCGCCGTGAGATCGAACGGCAAGAACAGCAAAAACAGGGAAGCTCCTCATCTTTTACCTCTGAGAACAACGACACGCTTTACCGCAGTTTGATCAACTATAGCGACAATTTTTGACATCACAAAAACAACGTATTTTTCAAGCACGCGCAGGAATAAAAACGTTTCAAAACCACAATAGCATCGGACAAAATAACACAAAACAAAGGGCGGCAAAACAACACTTGGATAAGCTCTTCACACCGTAAAACGCGTCAACATCGACCATTTTTCTCTCATCACAAAAGCGTTTTCCCCATGCAAAAGCCCCACACAGGCATCCCAACACATGCCCCAACAAGGTATCCCAAAACAGGACTCCAAAATGCACCACCCTCTCACAGACATATCCACCCCACCCTTCTTTCACCCCCTTCCTCCTTTCCGCTTTCCTCCTTTTCT
>NZ_JBHIQP010000003.1:13317-21182 GCF_042196625.1 Bartonella sp. AC535YNZD
TTCCCATGCTCTTGGCAAGCAGACATCAACAGAGCAGCTTCAAAAACCTTCAATGAAAAGCAAACTCCTTGGCACTCTCCCTCCCACACAGGTATCCCAACACATGCCAAGGTATCCCAAAACAGGACTCCAGCATGCACCACCCTCTCACAGACATATCCACCCCACCCTTCTTTCACCCCCTTCCTCCTTTCCGCTTTCCTCCTTTTCTCAAGGTGCCACTTCCCATGCTCTTGGCAAGCAGACATCAACAGAGCAGCTTCAAAAACCTTCAATGAAAAGCAAACTCCTTGGCACTCCCCCTCCCACACAGGCATCCCAACACATGCCAAGGTATCCCAAAACAGGACTCCAAAATGCACCACCCTCTCAGACATCCCCCCCCACCTTCTTGCATCATCCACCCTACCTGCTTCCAACGCGCCCCTCTCAAAGGGCACCACCTTCCTAAACCCTTGGCAAACAGATACCAACACAGCCATTTCAAAAACTTTCAGGATAGAGCAAGTCCCGCACAAAAAAGGACAGCATAGCACAAAACCTTTCACCATGTGATCGAACAACGAGAACAGTAAAACAGAATTCTCACCTCTCACATCTGAAAAAAACAACAATATATTCACCAGACGAATGACCATGAGCACAATTTTTGAAATCAAACAAAAACTTATCTCACAAGCAGATAGAATAGCAGAAATGCTTCTTCCCCAAGGGCACAAACGAGGCAACAATTGGATTGTAGGCAACACACGTGGTGAGGCAGGTCAAAGTTTATCGATTTGCCTAAGCGGCAGCAAAGCAGGGCTTTGGTATGATTTTGCAGAAGGCATTGGAGGAGATCTTTTAGACCTTTGGTGTGAAGTCAAAGGCATTAGTCTCTCTCAAGCTTTAGAAGAAGCACGCGCGGCTCTCAATCTGACACGCCCCAAACCCTTTATGGCACCCCATCGTTCCTATCGCCGTCCACCGGTCCCTACAGGGCGCCCCCCGCAAAATCTTGTAAAAACCTATCTCCACAAAGAACGCCACATTCCTTTAGAGATTATAAAGCGTTACCGCATAGGAGAAGATGGCGAAAAAATCATTTTTCCCTTTTATAAACCCGATGGCACCCTTGCTTTAGTTAAAGAACGGCTTGCGCAAGCAGGAGCAAAAACAAAACCTACAGCAGCACACTGTGAACCGATTTTGTTTGGCTGGCAAGCCCTTTGCCCTTCAAACCCAACCGCCACGCAGGCACCTCAACACGCACCCTCATCAACCCCAACCGCCCCACACGCGCCTCAACACGCACCCTCAACCAACCCAGCCGCTCCACACGCGCCTCAGCACGCACCCTCATCAACCCCCACCACCACAAACGCGTCTCAACACGCCCCCTCATCAACCCCAGCCGCTCCACACGCGTCTCAACACGCACCCTCATCAACCCAAGCCACCACGCAGGCGCCTCAACACGCACCCTCATCAACCCCAGCCGCCACGCAGGCGCCTCAGCAGTCCCCCTTAATGGAGCGCGCACCGTTTCCCATTTTTTCTTCAACAAACCGTACCATTGTCATCACTGAAGGAGAAATTGATGCACTTTCCTTAGCCGCCTATGGATATCCGGCGGTCTCTGTCCCCTTTGGAGGAGGCAGTGGAGGAAAGCACAATTGGATTGAAAATGAATTTGATCATTTAGAAGCTTTTGAAACAATTTTTTTAGCCACCGATATGGATAAGCCTGGTGAAGAAGCAGCCCGTGAGATTGCCAACAGGCTTGGACGCCACCGTTGCTACCGTGTCCGTTTACCCCTTAAAGATGCCAATGACTGTTTAACCGCAGGGATTGATAGAGCCACCATAAAAGCAGCCTTTTCCTCAGCAAAAAGCTTTGCACCAGAAGGTTTACGGCGCGCCTCAGACTATAAAGACAAAGTCATCGGACTGTTTTGGCCAGAGCCTGAAAAACATCTTGGTTATACGGTTCCCTATCCTAAACTGAAGGACAAAGTGCATTTCCGCCCAGCAGAATTAACGCTATGGAGCGGTGCCAGTGGAGCAGGTAAAAGCCAATTGTTATCAGACTGTATTCCCCATTGGATTGCGCAAAACAGTCGGCTTTGCTTAGCGTCTCTGGAGATGAAAGGAGAACAATCGCTCCGCCGTTTAACCAAACAAACGGGCGGCTTAGAACAGCCTACAAAAGAGACAATTGAACGGATTCTTCATTTTTTAGATGAAGGGCTTATTCTTTATGAGCATGTTGGCAAATCAAGCGTTGACACCTTGCTTGATGTCTTTGACTATTGCCGTGCGCGCTATGGCTGCGATCAATTTATCATCGACAGTTTGATGCGGCTTGGCATTGCCTCTGATGATTATGCAAGACAAGAACAAGCCGTTTATAAAATGGTTGATTGGGCTGTTTTAAACAGTGTGCACATTCACCTTGTCGCCCATGCCCGCAAAAGCGGTCTGGATAAAGATATCCCTAGCACAGAAGACATTAAAGGCGCCTCAGAGATTGGCGCCAATGCCTTTAACATCATCACCATTTGGCGCAATCGACCGTTAGAAGACAAAATCTTTGCCGCCTCTCTCGCACAAGAAAAAGCAGATTTAGCCAAACGCCCCGGCGTTATTATGAATATTGCCAAACAACGTTCTGGTGATTTTGAAGGCAAAATAGGGCTTTGGTTTGATCCCCAAACCTACCGCTATCGCTGTTCTTTTGAACAATCATTCCCTCGACGTTATCTGTAATACCCCACAAACCCCACTCTCTTTAAAAACGCCACCGCTTTCACACGCACACGCCCTGCTCCCATAGAAACAACAGGAAGGATCAATCCACAAATGACGAAAAACACCCAATCCTTCGCGAACCAAAGCCCCCTCAACCCTAGATTCTCTACTCCCAAATGCAAACAAAAAAAGCTCGCTCCAACAACGGCGCCCCCCCCTTCAATAACCACAAACAATGCGTCACCACCCCATCTCGCCACCCCCTCATATGCAAAATCAAAAACCACTCCAACAATGCAGCAAACACCAGCCCCATCAAGGACAATAGTCCCCATGGTATGTCCATATTCTCCATCCCCACAAGAGCTAAAAAAAGGACGACTCCTAAAACGCCGTAAAACAGCACTTCCTTCAAAAGGAGGGAAAGACCAAAAATACAATAAAACGCCACCCGCCACCACGGAATATCGAAGCGCTTGGAAACCTTATAAGTACACATAACGACAACAATAAAAAGGTAGAAAAACACCAACAACAGCAAAAAAAAACAAATCGTTCGACATCACATACCCCTCACAGCAAGCACATTAAAGATCACACCCATGGAGAAGAAAAACACCCCCTACTTTAAGAACCAAGCCCCTAGAACACGCGCACGCCTTACACCCTGATAAATCAAAGGAGAAAAAAATCCAACAATAAAGGGCAACACCCTCTCATCCGAGAACCAAAGCCAGCTCAACCCTAGATTCTCTGCTCCCAGACGGGTAAAACAAAGGATTGGTGCCAAAATGCAGAAAAACAGCACAAAATTCAAAGCACGCAACAACCTCTGTAACACCGTATCACCTTGCTCGCGTATAAAGAACCCCAAGAGCACTTTCAACAATACAGACAAGAGCAATCCCTTTAAGAATACCGCCCTTATGCTATCCATATCCCTGACGCCCACAGCAGCAAACCACAGGATAAAGCCCATCATGCAACAAAACATAACCGCCTTTAAGAAAACTTGCCAAGCAACAGGCATACTCTTGACGCCCAAATGCACCAAACCAAGGACAGTTGCAACAATGCAAGAAATCACCCCCCCTGCCAAAACACCTCCCACGGAATAGCCGGTCGCCCCGCATCCTCATAAGCAAAGCCAAGAACCAAGCCAAAAATGCAGCAAAACGCCAGTCCCTTAAAAAATATGTCCCGCGCAACCACCATACGCCCCGCTCCTTCATCAATAAAAACCAAAGATCATGCCCAAAATGCCGCAAAAGATCAATCCTTTTCAAAGAATGAAATCCTAAACCCAAGACGCCTTGCCCGTCTATAAATAAGAGCAAGGACAAAGCCCAAAAGGACATAAAACACCCACTTGTTTAAGAACCACACCTGAGTCAAACCCAAATGCTCGGCTTGCGCATAAACAAAATCAGAGAGAGCAGCCAAAATGAAGCTCAACAACACCATCTTGAGGAACAACCCCTTCGTTACACCACGCCGCTGCATTACTTCATAACCCAACATAAGGAAAATACCGGGAATGCCATAAAACGCCACAGCTCGTAAAAATATGCCCCACGTCATCCCAAGAGCCTTCATTTCCACATAAACAGCCACAGAGACATAGGCCACAATACAGCTAAACACCAATCCCTTCAAAGACAAAAGCCCGCGCGCCATCACTCACCTCCCCCATCAAGTCACTCAAGAAAAATATCCACCATGCGACAAAACCCCTCTCTTTTCAAGAGCCAAATCATAACAAGATGCTTTACACCTCTATAAATCAGCCCAATGACAAAACCCAAAAGGATACCCCCACGGAATTAAGAACCAAAGCCAGCGCCACCCCATGCGTTCAGCAACCGTATAAACAACATGAGATCCCCGCCAATAAAGCCCCCCAAACCCCATCCTCTTAAAAAAATTTCTTCCTTTCATGATCCCTCAAATACCTCCCCACATAAATAGAAATAAAGCTCCCAAGAGGCAGAAAAACATCAACCATGGCAAAAAACCAAATCCTGCGACATCAATTCCCCCCACAGCAATAAAATCAGAAAGAATGCCCATCATGCAACAAAACGCCCATCCTTTAAAGAAGCCAGAACCACAAAGAGAACAACACACACCACTCCCACAAAATCCCCGCCCCCGTATAAATCTCTCGTACAAACAAATGACAGCAGCAAAAGAAAACCACCACCCCACACCCTTTTGAAAAACGTCCCCTCACGCAACAAGCAGATATAAAAACCTATTCCTCAACAAGCATACAACAGCACAATCCCGTTTCTTTGCATAAACATGAAAGAATCAAAATTAAAATTTTTAAGGAGATGTTATGAGCCATCAAGAGAAAAAAAACATGCAAACCTGCCCGCTTGATCATCAAAATCAAGGAAAGCACATTGGTCATTTAAAGACGCAAGAAATCCCTGTAGAAACGCGTAATCCTTATTTTAAACCCAATCATCCAGAAAGTTCCAGTAACCCGCGCACGATTAAAGCCATTGCCAATGCACAAAGCCATCCCATTGCCCTTTTATATGCCAAAGGGCATCTCAGCAAAGCCCAATATAAAGCGGCAGAACGTTTTTATTTTTACTGGCGTCAAAGCCAAGCCGATCTCCACATGAGCCTTGACTACACCCGTGAAAAGGTTTCCTGTAGCCAAGGGTACACACACCCCATTGAACGTCAAATAGCAGCCTCCAATCAATTAAAAACCATTAAAGTTCAACTTGGTATTCTTGGCTATTCTCTTCTTGAGCGGGTTATAGGCCACGGACAAGCGATCAAAGAATTAAGTTTTTCAAAACGCAAACAAAACTCCCTTGCCGATCATTTACGAGATTGTTTAGACTTGCTCGCATTTCATTGGGGATATGCAAACCATAAACATTTTGAATAATCTCCCTCGCCATTTTAAGCGGCCTCCCATCCTTCCCGCTCCCTCTATAAGCCCCTTCCCCCACACACGAACTCAACCATCCAGCAGCTCTCGCCCCTATTTCCATCACCTTGCCCCCACCCAAAAGGACAATACTTCACCCCCCTCACACATACTTAAGATACACCCCGCACTCTTAAAAACAAAAATCCTTCCCCCATATCAATCCTATAATCATGGGGGCTCTTAATGCGTTTTTTATTGAAGAATATTCTCAAAATGCTTGCATGCATCATAATATTTTTAAATATAGTTTAATTAATATCGAGTCTTAAAATAAATATTCAATTGAAAAAAGTATTAAGTTTTAATGCAAAATGACAAAATTTTTTGTAAAAAGTATTTTTTATATTGCTATTTTTTCAATTCTCTGCTAATTATAATGTGTTAGATTCTTTAAGTATGATTTTTTTGTATTTAGTACGGCCTTTTAAATTTATTCTTTTTTGACACGTCCTGCGAGTCAATGTTAAAATTCTCCTGCTTTTTGGTCCTCTGATTGCGACGGAGGACTTTTTTTATGACTGTACTTTTTTGTAACTGTATTGTCTTCAATCACTTCCTTATGAAGCTTTGTGATATTTCTCTATAAGGTCTACCCGCAAAATAGATCATTCTTTTGCCAAATTGACTTGCGTTCCATTCTTAAAGAACAAAGATTCTTAACTCAATCTGATTTACAAACAGCTTGGATACACTTCCCTCTTGGCTTCCATTCCCTCTTGGCTTCTATTCCCTCTTGGCTTCTATTCAGGGTTTTCCGCTAAACTCAAGGCGCAACAGAAGATTGCTCTGTCTCAAAGATTCACCACGCCCCTAAAAAACACTTAAAACATATCCCAAAAAGCTTGCTTCATATCACCAAACCTTAAAGGATAGTGTTTTACGGTATAAGCTGTTTTACACCATAATAGAATGACTAATATTTGATGATATTCTTTATCGTATCACACCAATAGGCTGATGTATAATCACAATCAATTGTTCTTCAGATTAAAATTAAGAGAGCAGAATATCGCAAGATTCTCTTATTTATGTTGAATCAATCAACACCTTGTCTTTTCCACATTACAAACATAAGAGACATATGAAATAAAGCACTTCAAAGATTTCAAAGATAAAGAATCAAAATGCCTCTTATGAACACGCTCAAGAGCCAAAGGCTGTCATCACATGAGGTGAGAATAGTATGATAGTGCTGGCTTTCCCCTTATGAGAATTTAAAGAAGGGCTTATCCACTTCACAAGAAATTTCTCCATTATCAGATTTACCAATATCCCCAATCACCAATATAATTGTGATGATAAGATCACATAATATTTTTAAACAAGTACGTAAATGCGCTACACAAATATATTCTATTTAGAACATTCTATTTTACGTGAGTCGCGTAAAATCCCATTAAAAAATAAAATCCCCCATTAAAAAATAAAATCCCTATGAGAAAAAATCTAAGGCGTGAGAATAAAAACATGAGACAAGTATGATTCCATTCAGCTATTGCTCTTTAACCGTTAAACCGAATAAAAAATAGATTCGGAAAGTATGTTAATTTTCCTAACTTAAGAGATAAACTAAGAATATAGACAACATCTCTCCTAACATTCCCCTTTTTCTAGCATCGCGTAAGAATCAAAAATTATACAACTTATTTTGTCATATTATAACGCACTGTTTTTTTAAGACGGTATTGAAGCAGTTAAAACAATTGAAGTGTTTAGCCAACGCCATTAGCAAAGCTAAAAAAAACAAACTGTTGAAAAGCCGTGCATATCTTGTGTAAACACAAAAAAAACAAGAAAAAGGCACAAAAATATCTCAATTTTTATAAAAATACTCAGCGTCTTTTACGATTGTATTGACGAACAACCCTTATCCCATAATCATCTTAAATATTGAGAATAAAGAATGAATAGCCCTCGCAAATACAGCAACCTATCAATATAAAATATAAAAACAAATTTTTTTGTTATCTCTGTTTCTTATGGAATATGCCTTTCCCTATGAATGTACTTTGGCCTCCAAAGAGTACATTCAATCCATGGAAAGGATGCACTCTAGCCCTTAAAAAGAGTGCATCCTTCCCCTCAAGGGATACCGCCAAACCCTCATGAGGCAGTATCCAATCTATGAGGATGCACTCTAGCCTTCAAAAAGAGTGCATCCTTCCCCTCAAGGGATACC
>NZ_JBHIQP010000003.1:21282-29847 GCF_042196625.1 Bartonella sp. AC535YNZD
TATCCAATCTATGAGGATGCACTCTAGCCCTCAAAAAGAGTGCATCCTTCCCCTCAAGGGATACCGCCAAACCCTCAAAGGCAGTATCCAATCTATGAGGATGCACTCTAGCCCTCAAAAAGAGTGCATCCTTCCCCTCAAGGGGTTTACTCAACTTTCATCGCATATCATTTTTATGAACCCTCATTTTTATGAATCCTTGATCAAAGATACAAAAAGAAGTTTGCTAGCAACTATTGTATCACCCACCTTATGGGATTCCACTTCTCTACAGAGCTTTCAAACTTTTTTACGCCTTCATAAAGTCGAATCTGAAAGAATTCATTAAGGCAATTAAGGGTAAATTTTGTCAATTTCTAGACAAAGTTTATTCTTTTTTGTGATTGTTGTATTTTTACTATAGTTATTTAAATCGAATTTATATATGATACGTATCGATATTTATTTATAGAAATAAATATAGGAGAAAAACTATGAATATCAGATATTTTTTCATAGCTGGGGCTATTACAAGTGGTTTAGCTCTCGCGATTCAAAAATCTGATCGTATAGTCAATAAACAACCCTCTCCTATTGTTGCTCCTTATACTATTGAGAAAACAACTTTACAGTTTGTTAAACAAGTAAGGGACACATCGGATACATTGAATATACTGAGAGTCAGTAATAGAAGCGCATCAGAACAAGCATCCATCAACGATATATACGATAAAGCAGAAAATTTATTGAATGCACTAGCTGGTTTTTTAGGATCACTTATTATATATTTCTTACAACTTGTTGCTAATAAAATATAAGATACAAAAAGTTCTTAAAGTAAGGTTATATACATTTTGTGTATATTGTAAAAATTTAAATAAAAAGGCCCTTTATAAAATGGGGCCTTTTTTAGTTTAATTTTTCCTTTGTTTTAGTTTAATTTTTATTGTGTTTTTATTTTTATTGGCCAAATATCATCGCCTTCAAAAATGCCATTTTTACTTGTCTCACATCTCAAATGACAAAGGCTCTACCCCCTTTTAGACTCTACCCCCTTTTAGACTCTACCCTCTTTTAGGCTCTACCCCCTTTTAGGCTCTACCCTCTTTTAGGCTCTACCCTCTTTTAGGCTCTACCCTCTTTTAGGCTCTACCCTCTTTTAGACTCTACCCTCTTTTAGGCTCTACCCTCTTTTAGGCTCTACCCTCTTTTAGACTCTACCCTCTTTTAGGCTCTACCCTCTTTTAGACTCTACCCTCTTTTAGGCTCTACCCCCTTTTAGGCTCTACCCTCTTTTAGGCTCTACCCTCTTTTAGGCTCTACCCTCTTTTAGGCTCTACCCCCTAGCTTCCCTCCCATAGCGCTTTAGTTAATAAGGGTCCGCAATCTTCTTGTTTTTCCCAAAAATTCTTCTGTTTTCAAGAAAATGACCATGCATCCCCTACGTCATCGAATTGGCTTCCAGATCTCCATGAAACAGACTTAAAAACACAAAAATACCATAAATTTTTACATCAATATCACCATACTGAAACACTGTTGAAGCTTAACAAGCGCTGCTTCATTGGCAAGGACTTCTTAAAAAGACAAAAAACACCTCAAAGGCAAAAGAGCTTAACACTGCTCAAAAATGGCATTTTTGCCTTCCTCTCATCTCAAATGACAAAGGCTCTACCCCCTTTTAGGCTCTACCCTCTTTTAGGCTCTACCCTCTTTTAGGCTCTACCCCCTTTTAGGCTCTACCCCCTTTTAGGCTCTACCCTCTTTTAGGCTCTACCCTCTTTTAGGCTCTACCCTCTTTTAGGCTCTACCCCCTTTTAGACTCTACCCCCTTTTATAGCTCCCCCGTAGCGCCCCTTGAGTCAATGGAGCTTTCCCTCATAGCGCTTATTCAAGCGCTAATTTATGAGCATTTTCTAACAAAACAACAGAACCGTCTTAAAGAAGAGAGCGAATTTATAATTGATTTTTCTCCCCTATTCTTGAGGATCAAGCCATTTTCAGTCTATTTTTTAAAATCTTGGCTATTATTCTCGATTTTTCGAACACTTTATTTTGCTCTGGTAAGAAAGGTGTGAAAGCGTCTCAATCATAGCGCTTTCACATCTTTTAAATAAGAGTGCTTTTCTTCAACAGGAGAGTACAACACTAATCAATTTTTATATCCATAAATGCGATTTTACCATCTTTAATATAAGTAATATCAGGAGCATGTTTTACCCCCTCTGCTTCAAACACGAACTGTTCATCACTCACCCCTTCAAATCCTTGTTCTCTTAATTCTTGTTTTTTCTCCTCAACTAATTTTTTATGAAAATCTCGTTTTTGATTACACAAATTAAGGTTTCTATCTCTAAAAAGCTGATAGTCCATGGCTATGGACAACTTCTCAGCAACCCGTTCCAGCAGATCGTAACTGAACTTTCCTTCCCTTTCCACTTCTTGAGCGATCACCATCGCGCGTTCCAAATGAACTTTTTCAATGGTTTCATCAAAGCCAAGCTGGTTCCCTGCCGTAAAACTTTCGTCATAAGAAGCTAAAGTCTCCACATCGCCCAGCAAAGCAAGAGCAGCAAGATGCAGCAAAGCATAAGGTGCGAGCTCTATGTCATCATCCGGTGTCCAAGATAAAGAGTCTTTTTCCCAAGGAGGAAGACGATATTGAGAGCGAAAAGTTTCATGCAAAGAATCATCTTCCATTGTCCATTTTAAAGTTTTTTCAAGCGCTTTTTTTAAACACGCGGCACTCACTTTTTCTTCAAAAATTTCCAATCCATTGGGCACAAAATTCATAAATACCGTTGGCAAAACCCCAGAATTATGAGGATTAATCGTCTGACAAGCAGCCGCAAAAACACCGCTCATAATTAAAAGCCCGCGATCAAACGGGGAAAATTCTTCCACGTGTTTTTCGTTATAAAGAAACTGCACTTCGCGATCTGGTAAAAAGAGGGTTGCCAAATAATCTCCTTTTCCCTCGATGTCCACAGACCACCCCAAGCTTTTTAAAAGCGCTGTTGCACTTTCTATCGTGAGAATTTCATCATCATCATAACCGACAAAGGGTTCTTTTTCCTTTTCCTTTAGTTGCAAACGCCTCTTCTGCAGCACGGCTTCATCTTTCCAAAACTGCTGCATTGCAAGATCATTTTCTTTAAGCACGCGTTCCAACGCGCCTTTCACTTGGAAATTCATTTTCATCCGTTTAAAGACAGAGGTATAAAGAGCTAAAACAAGCATGATAATGATCATGCAAATAACAATAAATACCCAGAACTCGGGATCTAATAGAAGTACAGCTATAGGATCACTGTTCATTTTTCCCCCCTCACTATTTACACAACCCGTGCGACAGAGAGCTTATTTGCTCTCGCTCAGAGAGCGCTTCGTCTAGTTTCTGAATATTTTTGTACAACTCACCCGTCACTTTGGTGCGAAGCCGTAACATAACCGGAATAAAAATAATGACACAGACCATTATAATGTCCGTTGTTTTAAGGAGAACGGCATGCACAACATATTGCCACCCTGTCAGCTGCCAATTTAATACACCTGGTATTCCTAGAACCATTCTCCAGATGACAAAGACAACAGCAATAGCAAAAATAACTTTATAATCCTTTGCTGAGAGCAACACTTGCTGAAGCGAAAAAGAATGCACTCCTTTATGCTTTTCTTGCTCTGATGTCCAATTTTGCTCCTTCATGTATTCCCCTCTCACTCTTTGAAAAGCCCCGTGTGACAGAGAGCTTATTTTGTCTCACACAGAGATTGCCTCTTCTCGTTTCTGGATCTTTTTTTCCAATTTACGCATTTTGATGATGCAAAACCCAAATACCACCGGAATAAAGAAAAGTACACAGGCCGTTATGGCTTACGTCATAATAAAAATTATAATATTCCTGCTGCCTTGGCCCCTCTTGCCTTCCTCACATCTCAAACAGTGAAGATTTTCAAACCGTACCAATCTATAAACAATAGTCACAATTCAGCTTTTTCTTCCTAAAAATTCTCCTATTTTCAAGAAAATGACCCTGCATCCCCACTTCAATAGGATTCATTTCAAAGCTTGAATGAACAAGGCTCCTAAAAATACGAAAACAACCCATATACCGCGCGGCGCCTACGAGCAAAACCGTTCCTTCCTCAGGACTCAAACGATAAAGTAAGTCTCAAGCGCTCACTCTAGGCTCTAAACCCCACGGGCTCTTATTCCCTTTAATCAACACTGATCCATAATCGGCTTTTCTTCCACTCAATGCCATCCTCAACACTGCCCCTTAGAGCAATGTTTATGGACAACCCATAAAGAGCACCAAAACATCTCAGAGGCAAAATGGTATAGAGAGCAATCCCTGTAAATAATGGTATAGAGAGCAATCCCTGTAAATATTGAATTTCTCATAATTTCTTCATTATTTTTCCCCCTCTCACGACTTCTCAAACGCTGTATCCTGTTCTTTCAAGACGTTTTTCAGTTCTTTTCTTAAACGGCGATACATTTTCGCCTGCTTAAAGACACCATAATAAAGTTCCAAAATCATCATGGGAATAAAAGCAACCCCCAATGTCACGAACATAAGCACGAGAACAAATATCCTGATAAAAATATCACTCCTTTTTTCTCTATCGCCTTTTTTATACCGATCCTTTTGATCGGTTATTTTACCCCGTTGCTAATCTATTTCTTTCAATTTCCGAATATTTTTTACCAACAAAAGCCACAATGTTATGAAGAGTATGTACAAAACTGGAAACAAGACCCAAACACACATTGTAATAATTTGCCAAAACGTACACAGAGAGAGAAAAAGAGGTGTATCCCACCACCCTGTCAAGTTCTCTTGGCTACCCAAAGATGAGAGAAAGAAAATCCTATTCCATAGCTCAATAATGAGTGAGAGAAAACAAATGACAACATGCTCTTGTACAGAAAAAACACTTTTTTCGAAAAAATGGCGCAGTCCATTATAAAATGCTGAATTTTTCCCCTTCATTGCTCTTCCTTTTTATGAAAAACGCATTTCTTTATCTCATGCCCGCTCTTTTAAGAACCACGAAAAGTACAATGCATGGTGCTTCCCTTATTTTCAATAAAAACCCCCAACTTTCTAAAAGCGCGGTTGCTCTTCCAAATGATTAAGAGCATCTTCCTCATTACAAACCTGATAGGCTTCTTTATCCTCTTTACCTGATGATTTTCCAACCATCCCCTCTTTCTTGTGTCACAAGCTTCCAAACAGTGCCTCTCCCCCCTCACAATAGCTACGCAAGCGCCTTGTCACTCTCTTTTCCTATGCGTTTTAATTCCCGTTTCACTCTACAATACGTTCTCACGCGCTTGAAAACAAAATAATAAAATTCTAAAATGAGCATGACAACACCTGCAGGAAAAAAGACGTCTAGCAGAAATATCAACCAAAAATATACGATAAAAAAACTGCTTATTCTTTCTCTATTGTTTTTTACCGGATTATTTTGTTGATCGGTTGTGTGACCCCGTTGCTGGATAGCCTCTTCTAACTGCTGAATCATTTTTTTTAACAAATACGTTAAGATGAGATAAAGCACCAATAAAACAGGCATCAAGGCAACAACAACAACCATGATGACTTCACGCATCACAAAGAGCGACAAAAGAGTGCTATCCTGCGATACACTCAACGGCCACTTGGATTCTAATGGGATCAAAAGAGCTTTATAACCTATCGCAATAAGGATAGACATAAGACAAATAATAATATGATCTTTATAAGAACGAAATGATTTTCCCAAAAAAAGAGAGCACCGTTTGTTATAAAATGTGTAATTTCCCCCCTTCATTTGCTCTTCCCTTTTATGCAACTGTTTGTCCCTAACTTTTATAAGGACACGAATAACCTCTCAAGCACAATTACATCCATTGTCGTCAAACAGAATACCTCAGAGAACACTCGTATTGCATATTTATGTTGCCAATACTTTTGCCAATTCACGTGCTTGTTTTAAAGAAACATCTCTCAACACTTGCAAACCAACACGCATCACCCCCATTTCATGAACAGCCCCCATGAAATGGGATAACAATAGCGCCCCCATGAATATACCCCCCTTACTATAAAATCTATCACCCCTATTGTTTCAATAAAAAATGTAATCCGGCACCATTCATATACGCCCCCTGCGGCCTCTACAATAGCCTTACCCTCCCCTTGCAACAAGCACGCCATAACTCCATTCCTCAACACAGACACCCCCATTACCCTAAGGCTCCTACAACAACCCCACCCCTGCCCCAACAACAGCCATATCCCGCCTTTACGATAGCCTTTATCCCTTGAAAAAACAGAAGCATTTTTATTCTTTTCTCATTGTTTTCGGCCCCCCACTAAGACATAAAAAAAGAAACATCTCTCAACACTTGCAAACCAACACGCATCACCCCCATTTCATGAACAGCCCCCATGAAAGGGATAACAATAGCGCCCCCATGAATATACCCCCCTTACTATAAACTCTATCACCCCTATTGTTTCAATAAAAAATGTAATCCGGCACCATTCATATACGCCCCCTGCGGCCTCTACAATAGCCTTACCCTCCCCTTGCAACAAGCACGCCATAACTCCATTCCTCAACACAGACACCCCCATTACCCTAAGGCTCCTACAACAACCCCACCCCTGCCCCAACAACAGCCATATCCCGCCTTTACGATAGCCTTTATCCCTTGAAAAAACAGAAGCATTTTTATTCTTTTCTCATTGTTTTCGGCCCCCCACTTAAGACATAAAAAAAGGAACTTCCATTGATTTGCAAATGATCGCGCAATAAGAGCATTTGAAATGAGAAAATCTAACAACTTTCTTATTCCAATTAAAAAAGCTCAATGATCATTCAAAATACGATGATATCTTCCATATTTCATTAGAGTTCTTGCAAGGCAATAGCTCAGAACATATTCATAAAAACGCTTCTAAGACACGAGACAGCCGCTATTTTTGAGATCACGCGTTTTAATATTAATGAAAGCACTAACATTCCCTTACAAGTTTGAGGTGTTGTTTTGTCAACAATCTTGTTAGCATGGACTGATTCTATGATGATGCGATATCATCACAATTGCTCTTTATGGACAGCATAATGATACGCATCATTTTACTCATAATTCTTTATAAGCCTTGCGTTATAGGCTTGTTGGGAAAAAAATAAAGGAGAATCCTGTTGAATATAGCAATTATTTTGGGGTCTGTGCGTCAACCTTCCTTAACAAGAACTTTAGCCAGTTATTTAGCGGATTGCCTCATGAAGCGGGGTGCATCACTTCATTGGGTTGATTTGCGTGAACATCCCTTGCCAATGACAGATCCAGATTATCATCAGCAGGTTGAGGCTAATCCAAGTGCAGCAGTCCGTGAGTTTGTAAAAACCATTGCAGCGGCTGATGGTGTTATTCTAGCAAGCCCCGTTTATCAAGGGTCTTATTCGGGTGTTTTAAAAAATGCTCTTGATAATTTAGCCTATAATGCCTTTTTAAATAAACCTGTTGGACTTATCTCTCATGGGAGTACGGCCAAAAAATGCGCACAACCTTGTGAACATTTAGTGCCGGTGGTGCACACGCTTTATGGTTACACACTCCAATGTCAAATTGCCTCTTCCAACGAAGATTTTTCCTCAGATGATGAAGGTCGTACTTGGAAAGTTATAAGTGAAGAGGTACAAACACGTTGTGAAAGACTTGCTGATGAAATGTACACATTTTTAAAGCAAAGAGGTGGGATTTAAAGCAATAAGGGAGGGGGCATGAAAAAAAAAGAGGCGCGCTATCGTTATTTAGTGGTAGGGGGCACAGGGATGCTTGCTCCTTTGTATCAATCACTAGAGCCGCAAGAAGTGATTATTGCTGCACGCTTTCTTTCCCATAAAGTCCAGCTTGAGGCATTGCACAACAAACAGTTGTGCGTGTCGTTGGATTATGATTGTGCGGCATCAAAGGCGCAATTTTTAGAAACTGTGAAGCAATGGCATGATCTAAAATATTGCATATTATGGATTCATTCGCCTGCCCATGCATTTTCTTGCGCATTAATTGAGCAGTTAGCTCTTTTGCCTAAACCACCATGTATTCTTCATATTTTTGGTTCCAACACGCATGATCAAATAATCCTCGAGTGCGCACGCAAAAACAAGGTTGATTTTATCCCCATTCAATTAGGACAAAAAACAACCCCAAAAGGTTTACGACGGCTGCCCCATCAGGAGATAAGCCAACAGGTACTGGATGCCATAAAAAACCATATGAATAAACAAAACTTATGATCAATACCTCTGCTTTGCAAAGAAGCAGTGCCCCTTCAAACTCTATCCATACCCAAACACCCTCTTGAATAACTCATACTCTCTACATCATAGGCTTTTAGAACGAACAATCCCTCTCCTTTACGCCTCTAAACAGCGTCCTTATATCAACAGCTCCAAAACCAAACATTTTTTTCCTCCTCACACGGGCTTATCCCCCTCTCACAACCCTCACAGCCCTTGATCAACCACACACACGCTATTACAGTTCCACGTTTTTACGATTTTACAAATTCACAGAAAACA
>NZ_JBHIQP010000003.1:29947-35309 GCF_042196625.1 Bartonella sp. AC535YNZD
AACCTTTATGCCTCCATTGGCACCTCTTCTCCCCAAGCGCTCCACAATCCTCACAGCCCTTGATCAACCACACACACCCTATTACAGTTCCACGTTTTTACGATTTTACAAATTCACAGAAAACAACAAACTTCCGATAAACAGCCCCATTGAAGCCTATCACAAGCCTATCACTCACCATCAACCCTTTCCCCCCAATGCCCTCCATTCCCCCATTCTAATTTTAACGCATTGCACAATCCAACCTTTATGCCTCCATTGGCACCTCTTCTCCCCAAGCGCTCCACAATCCTCACAGCCCTTGATCAACCACACACACGCTATTACAGTTCCACGTTTTTACGATTTTACAAATTCACAGAAAACAACAAACTTCCGATAAACAGCCCCATTAAAGCCTATTACAAGCTTATTATAAGCCTATCACTCACCATCAACCCTTTCCCCCCCCAGAGATCAGCGTAAAATGAGAAAAACAATCGATGCCCTCCTCTCACGTCATGAAGCAATGGCATGATCTAAAACTTATGCCTCCCCCATGACACGAGCACTACGTGCGCTTTTTCAGCGCTGCGTTTAATTGTTTGGTAACCTTGTAATAAGAGATCAAACGCTTGATAAAAGAAATATACAGTGCCACAATGGGTATTGTTAAGAAAAAATCAAAAAAACCCCCCAGCAGAATGATAAAAATCACCGTCCAAAATGCCGCTATTTCGTAATGCATTTTATCCCCTTCTTTTTATAAATTGATTGATTGGGTTGCTTCAGTCACTTCTTCCAATTGCTGAATCTTCTTTTTCAATCGATGAGTTAAAATTTCACGAAGGATCACAACAACAGGGATCGTTGCAAAAATACATACCGATAAAAAAAACCAGAAAAGCAAGAGAATGACAAGATATTCAAATCTGCTCTCATCTATCTCAGCTATCCTTTTAGAGAAACTCACATAGACATAAGCTTTGAAAAACATAATGATGAAAGAGAGGCATGCGTGGAGGATATAATCTTTGCGTGAAAAAGCGAGCCATTTTTTTAACGAATAGAAACTTATCTGTGTTTCTAGTGTTAAGTTTTGTGGCACTCTCTCTTTTTCTTTTCCGCTTTTTTCAAAGAAACAAAAACGCTGTGGATGTTCTTTCATCAAACGTCTTTGTTTTTTCACTCTGTAATAGAGCCTCAAACGCTTGATTAAAGAATAATAAGGCGCCACAATAATCATATTCACAAAAATGGCAAAAACTGTAACTGCATTTAGAAAAAAATATCCAATCGGCAGAAACAAAATAAAAACTGCGGCCTCACCCCTCATGCGTATAACCTCATTGATTAATCTCTTGCTGCTTTATTTTTTCTTTTAGTTTTTTCTTTATTTTTTCCAATTTACGCTCTTTAAAACGATAAATCCCCCACAAAATAGGAAGGGGTGTGAGAAGACAAAACCATATCAACACTGGTAAGAGAAAAATAAGAGAACCAATTCCTTCCCATCTTGTCCATTGCAACGGCTGTACCAGAGATTTTGCACCCGCAGGAACTTCTAAAGCCATCATGATAAGGCATGTATAAAACATGATGAAAAAGCGGTGCCCTATTATTTTACACCGTCCCACCCCTTTACACCTTTCCACTGAAGACACCATAAATTTTCTAAATGAAAAGAAAGACACTTCAAATGTTGCTTTTTTCTCCTGCATTGTTCCCCTCTGCTTTTACGCTTCGCGCTTTTTACGCATTATTTTCAGGTTTAAGCTCTTTTTAATTTATCTAAACTCTTTATTTTTCTCAATAATTTTTTTCATCAATCCTAATTTCTACATCCATATATTCTAACTCCCCATCCTTTATGTAAAGAATATCGGGACGATAGTTTTTTCCATCAACCTCACAAATCGCGTCCTTTTCATAAACAAAATATCCCTGTTGCCTTAATTCTTGTCTTTTTTCCTCGATCAAATTTTCATAAGAATCTCTTCTTCTATTGCACAAATTGGGATCTGTAGCTCTAAAACATTCATAGCTTTCTACCTCCATGGAAAAATCTTTTGCCGCCTGTTGAAGCAAATCGTAACTGGGTTGCTTTGTCTTTTCTACCGCCTGAGCGATCACCATTGCGCGTTCCAGATGCTCTTCTTCAATGCTTGCCTCAAAGCCCAGCTTCTCACCTTCTATAAAGCTTTTGTGATAAGAGTGTAAAGTTTCAACATCGCCCATCAAAGCCAGAGCCGCAAGATAACGCAGGGAATAAGAAGCCAACCGAGGGACCACAGTTTTGTTTTCCCAAGGCAGGATTCTATATTGAGAGTGAAGCATCTTGCCAAGATCAACCTCAGTCATTGCCTCATCGAAAGCTTTCTCGAGTGCACGACGTAAACATCCAACGCTTACCTTTTCTTCAAAAATTTCCAACCCCTTCACATCAAAACTCAATTCAAGAGCAATCAAGCCTCCAGAATTATAAGGGTCTATCGTTTGGCAAGTCGCCGCATGGATACCAGAAACCACCGCAATTGCACAATCAAATCGCGGATACCCCTTCTCAGCATTATAAAGAAACTGCACTTCACGATCTGGTAAATAATAGGTGGCCAAATGATCTCCTTTTCCTTCAATTTCCACCTTCCACCCCAAACTCTTTAAAAGCGCCGTTGCACTTTCCATCGTTAAGATTTCTTCATCAGAAAGAGAAAACTCTTTTTCCTCAGATAACGGCTTAATCATCGGCGTTGCTCCACTAGACGGCTCAAAAGCAACAGGTTGTTCAAGCACGCGGCTTAATTCTTTTGTCACTTGGCAATACAGTCTCACCCGCTTGAAAGTAGAGTAATACAATGCCCAAATAAACATCATGACCACAGCAGAAACCAGCGTGAAAAGCATCAAGCCCACACCCCACGAGAGTACAACAATAATATCAATCATTTTAATATCTATCATTTTCCCCGCCCCTTCATGCGCTGTTTTGTTGAGAAGCGGTTTTTCTTCGCTTCCAGAGTGCTTGCTCCAACATATCGATCTTTTCTTTCAACAGAACCGTGAAAATGATACGAACCACAAAGGCAACAGGGATGAACAAAAAAATAAACCATGATATAAGCCGCATGATTAACAAGAGAGCTGCCACGACATCCCCTTCCCACTCCACCAACTTCCACCCAAGCAACATGGGTACGAAGCGAAGAACCGTTCTCAAAGCTGCCACAATGAAAGCAATACAAAAGATGACTTTATAATTTTTGCGTGTCAGAAACGCTTCTTCAAGCACAAAAGACCGTGGTTCTTTATCCAATGGTGCATTTTTTCCATTGCCCCTCATTTTTTACCCCTCATTTGTCTCAAATTTTTAAGCCATTTTCATGAACCGAAGCTTTCGTCCTCACAATGGATGAGGGTTCATCAATATCAAACGCTTGTATCCCTCATCTTTTATAAAGACAATATCAGCGGTGCATTTTTTTCCATCACCTTCAAACATTGCACGAAGAGAAGTGCTCCTACAATACATGAGAATATATAAAGACCAGTATTCATTTTCTGCCCTCCCTTCACGCGCTGTTTTGTTGGTAAGCCGTTTTTCTTCGCTGCCAGAGTGCTTGATCCAACATATCGATCTTTTTTTTCAACAAACGCGTAAAAATGATGCGGACCACAAAGGCAACAGGAATGAGTACAAAAAGAAGCGTTGATATAAAAACCAATATTAATGTTAAAATGAATAGGATATAATTCCACCACCCTGTCAAATCCCACTTAAAAAACATAAAGAATGCCATTGTAAAAGCTGCCACAATGAAAGCAATGCAAAAGATGACTTTATAATTTTTGCGTGTCAAAAACGCTTCTTCCAGCGCAAAAGACCGTGGTTCTTTATCCAATGGTGCATTTTTTCCATTGCCCCTCATTTTTTTACCCCTCATTTGTTTCAATTTCTAAGCCATTTTCATGAACCGAAGCTTTCGTCCTCACAATGAATGAGGGTTCAATCAATATCAAGCGCTTGTATCCCTCATCTTTTATAAAGACAATATCAGCGGTGCATTTTTTTCCATCACCTTCAAACATCATGTTTTCATCACTCACAGTGTGCCCCCTATTGTCTTAAGGCTTCTCTTTTCTCGTCGATCAAATTTTCATAAAAATATCTTCTTCTATTGCACAAATTTGGATCTATGGTTCTAAAATTCTAAGTGCTCTTTTTATTTTCAGGAAGATAAGCTGCTTTCCAAAGAAGAAGCAAACGAGTGCAAGAAAATCGTAACGAAGTTGCTTTGTCTTTATGACGATTTGAATCATCTAGCAAAACCGGCCCAAATAGATTTTTTCGATATTTTTTTTCAAAGCCCAAACTTTCATCTTCCATAAAGCTTTTATGAGAAAGCTGCCAAATGTTAACATCAGCCCTCAATACCAAAGCCCCAAGGTAGTGCAGCAAAGAAGAGGGCACTTGAGAGATAGAATAATTTCCTTTTCCCAAGGAAGGGTGTTCTATTGAAAGCCAAGCACGCGGCCAAGATCAACCTCAGTCCCAGATCAACCTCATTCATTGCCCTCATCGAAAACTTCCTCAAGTACACGACACGCCCTACGCTTACCTCTTCCTCAAGAAATTTCAATCCCTTTGCCTTAAAATCCACCCCTTTGCCTCAAAGCCTCGTTGTCAATCTGGCAAAGCCCCCAAATGATAAGGATTAATCATTTGGCAAGCCGCAGCATGGATACCAGCGTCTCCAACAATTCCATAACCAAATTGCACAAAACCTTTTTCATCCAGAGATGAGAAACTGTCCTTAGCGGTCTCGTAAATAAATAACAGTCTCGTAAATAAATAAATGTCCCTCTTTTCTTTCAATTTTCCCCCTCCACCCCAAGCTCTTTAAAAACACTGTTGCCCTTTCCATGGAGCAAAAAGTCTTGATCAAAACGTGTGCTTTTGGCTCACCTTCTCTATGCGCCTTGCCTCCACCTGCAAGAAAATGGGTTCTTTTTCCCCAAACACCAGAATATCTTTTGCTTTAAATATAGATTTTTCGCTCTCCATATCGCTTGGTAAGACACATTTTTATGCTTGATAAAAAGAAAATAAGTTACAAGATTTTCTCTCTTTAAGAGAACAGAAACAGCAAGTGAAACCCAAGAGCAGCCCTCTTCACTTATCCCCCTTAAAAGCTCGCAAAAATCCCACTCAAGCAAGAGCACCAACTCAAGCAAGAGCCTCAATTTTTCTCAAAAACACGACACCAATATAAAAAAAGCATAAAACGAGAAGTGTCCCCCATGCTCCTTAATGAACAAGTCAAAAGCAATATACTTAATGGCAATAAAAGCCTCTCTTCACTTTTTTCCCCTCGCCCACTTTTCC
>NZ_JBHIQP010000003.1:35409-41241 GCF_042196625.1 Bartonella sp. AC535YNZD
CTCGCTCACTTTTTCCCTCGCTCACTTTTTCCCTCGCTCACTTTTTCCCTCGCTCACTTTTTCCCTCGCTCACTTTTTCCCTCGCTCACTTTTCCCCTCGCTCACTTTCCCCTCGCTCACTTTCCCCTCGCTCACTTTCCCCTCGCTCACATCGTATAATATGACGGGCGCTCCTTTCTGCTCAACCTCTTCTTCTAATTGCCGTATCATTTTGTTCAACTGACAGGTCACGATAAAACGCATAATAAAAACAATCGGTAAGAATAAAAAAGTACAGGCAAGCATCCATGCCAGTGGCTCGAATACGACAAGAGAAACAAAGTCCTGCCCTCTCCATATCTTAACGACAACAGTTATAACTATTGGAGCAGTCGCCATGACCGTAGAAAGATAGAATATTTTTTTATAGTCTTGCCAAACAAGAGAAAGCTGCTTTTTATCAAACATTCTGCTGCTTTTTATTTTGGGGAGATCTGTTTTAAGGCAATATCGCGTTCATTTAGCACGCATTTCAGTTCCTTTTTCACGCGACAATAAAGCCTCGCACGCTTGATAAACAGGTAATAAATGACAACGATTGGCGCCCATATTAAAACATTTAAGAGCGTAAAGAACAGGAAAGAAATGGCTATTAATGTTATAAGACTACTCGTCATTTTGTCCCCCTTCCATATTCTGCATACGCATTGCCTGATCGCGTTGTTGTATCGCTTCTTCCAATTGTGGAAGTATTTTGTTCAATTTTCTCGTTAATTTTATGCACATGATCCCAATGATCGGAAAAAAGAGAAGAAGCCCAAACCATAGAATACTCAACAGCTGCATGATAAAGGCAACATTATCATTCTTCCACCATACCAAATTTGCGACAGAGAAAGCAGATTGTAAAACAGAAAAGAGAATAAGGATAAAAAGAATTATTTTACATTCTTTTGAATAAAGAGGCAGAGATTCTTTGAAGTTAAGAAAGCGCATTGTCGCATCAAGGGTCTTATGGGCGAGATTGTGTCTTTTCATTTCTCCCAGATCATTACGCAATTGTTGTATGGCTTGCTTTTTTTGCGTTGTACTCTTTTTCAAGTCTTGAGCGAGTTTAAAAGATAATCTGATATATTTGGTCAACAAGTAAGGAAGCCGGATCATAACCATAACCATTAAAATGGCAATGATAACGACCCCTAAAAAAGCCAAAAATTTTATAACAATAGTCACTTGTTTCCCCTATCGCATTGATGTGAAATCATCATTTTTATTCTCTTCTCAAACAAACATTTCTAATTCCTTCACTGTTTTTTTCACGCCATAATGAAGGAGATTATGGAAGATTAAAATGACAGGTAAAGAAACAACAATACACGCACAAAACCAAAACAGCAGCTGCATGCCAAAAACGCCAACCTTAAACAATAGAGGCATATAATTGTGTAAAAAAATCGCAGATTTTGGAAAAAAAGCAAAAAAAGCGAGCAAAACTGCGAAAACCACAATCACAATGCAGGCTATCGAAACGATGATAAAATAATCTTTTCTTGAAAGTTCCAAAGATTCTTTAAAAGAAAGGGAGCTGAGCTCTGTTGCAAAAACTGTATTTTGTCCTATGCTGACTTTCTGATTATACCCCAAATTCTGCAATGCACCCTTTTTTAATTTCCGCCGCATCCCACACAACAATATTGTCCGTTTTATCAAAGAATAATAAAGTACCAAGATTGTCATCAGAGTAGAAAAAAGTATCATGATCTCCCCGAAAAACATGACAGTACTCCACCATACTGTGGTAAAAATTACAAAAGTACTTATAAAAGAAGCAGCCACTTGTTTCCCTATTGTGTTCTGTTGAGAAATTGGTTGTCTAGTTGTTGCTGCTCTGGCAATGTATCCCACAGATTCATCATTTCCTTCACCTCCCGTTTAGAGATAGCGTTAAAGACAAAAAAGAGTGGAAAGAACACCACAAGAACACCAAAAATCATTTGCGGCAAAAGACATAAAAAAGCCCAAACACTATTCCATCCCGCATCACGCAAAAACACGATTGCAGGATTATTTTCAAAAGGCTGTTTCAAGATCTCTTTAATCATTTTTCGAAGATCTCCTTGTTCCATTTGTCCCAGTGCTTGAAACTGTTCTTTGGATATAACGTGAAAAAACTCCAAAGGATTCATATAGACAGTCGCGGCAAAAAGCACCAACAAGAGGATAGCCAAACACAAAATGATGACGTAATCTTTTCTTGAGAGAGCCGTCCATTTTTTGAAAACCGCACACTGATTCAACACGGGCTGTGACGCAAAAGCCGTATTTCCCTTATGGGCAAATTGGTGTTGTGATTTATCTTCGATCATACGGATATTTTCTCACTTCTAACATGCCCACTCACTCTTTGAAAACATGCAACCAGCAAAACCGGTTTATCTAGCACTCTTCTCACCATGAAACACGCGCTATAAGACCCTTTAAGTCTATTTTTAAAATTTCTCATACGTGACAACATACAATCCCTAAGCCTCACAAGCACAAATGCCATTGTATCCTCTTATCTATTACCCACACTTCAAAAGACAATGTTTCACAAAACTCAACAAGCAAAAATATTCAATCTAAGAAATATCTGATGTGTAAAGTTTACAAACAATACACTGATTTATAACAATTTATTGTTTTTCATATTAAATGAGAACCCTAAATACCGTAGGATTGTCTTATTCCAAGCCTATTCCATATTAAATCGATCCAAACCATGTCTCTTGCGCGTTACAAGCAGAAAGAGCCGTATAGAGTAAAACATTAAGAAAGGATGATAAATGCCTCTAAGGAAGCGTCTCAAATGCCAAGAGCTGTCCGCAACAATGAGAGCTGGCAAAATGTGTGATGCTATAGACTTTCTTCTTTACAAGTGTAAAAATGGAAGTGTTCAATAGATTTTATATTATTCAAACTTTATATGGATTTCATTGGGGACTTTATCGTTGTGCCCTTCATGAGCACCCTTGCGAAATGGGCAAAAGAGAGCCCTAAGACATACCTCTTTAAAAAGCAACATAAAAACAAAGTCAAACACGCAACCGATTATCCAGTATGAAAAGCGTGCAACAAACAACCTTAATCCTCATTTGAAAGCTTCTTAATCAAAAAGGCTTCATTTTAAAAATCCTTCATTAAAGATGAAACATTTCACAGCCCCCACATTGATACAGCCCCTACATTCATCAAGGCATCTCCTATAAAAGCATCTTTTTATAAAGGCACTTTCTTCTTATAAAAACAGCTTCTTTCGATAATGCATTCCGTCCTTTAAACGACATCCCCTCGTCTTATGATGAGATCCATTAAAACGGAAAATTTATACTCTATAAAGGATACTTACAAAGGAAATACTAAACCAAATAGCGGGATCATTCACAGTTTATTTTAAGCCAATAAATGATATTTTATTTGAAAACATAGGGCATCTTATGCTATTATAATAGAATGTGGAGGTTTGCTTTTTGCCGCTCTCTGCCACTCAACAGAAGACAATATATCTCTTATAAAGGATAAAAGTATGCTTAACAGCGTGATGTATATCAAATATCTTGGGAAAGCGCCCAACAACAAAAAATAAGAGAACCCAAATAACAAGCTCCCAACTTAAGAAAACAATGACCTTTCAAAAGTGGAATTGAAAAATTTCCACAAAGCGCTCGTGAAAAAAGAGACAAATAATCCCATTAGAAAAAACTTCCTATTAGAAAGACGATGACATGCCCTTGAAATCCATTCTTATTTTTTCATTCACATTTGACAAAAATTTTCCTTCAATTTCTCAAGAGAATTCAATTTCTCAAGAACAGTTAAGAAATATTTAGAAAGCAAATAATCCGCTAGCAATAAAAAAATAAGCATAATAGGGGCGGAAAATAAGACTGATAGGGATAAGATAAAAATAGTAAGAAACACCTTAAAGATGATTTTTTCGCCCCACACCGTTGCTTTTCTTTGCATTAAAACGCCTTTAGTATCGTTTGTTTTTTGATCTGCAACGGCTGATATTTCCCACAGTATTTGCTCCCTCCCCCTTAAGTATTTGCTCCCCCAATATTTGCGCCAAGTGCTTTTTACATCACTGTCCCCCATCAACAGACAGTTTCTTTTTCATTCAAATGGTTAAGTTCATGAAAATACGTAAAAAACGCGGTAGATCAAAAATAACAGGAAAGCAAGAGCCCAAAGGCCGTATTTCACGTGCCCAAAGCTCCAGCGAATCTGGGCTTCAATCTGCGATTGAAATGCGTGCCAAACACTTTGGTTTAAGCCTCGAAGAAGCGAAAAATCCGCTTGTCGGAACCTATATTGGGCGTCTTTGTTTGCTTGGCTATAAAGAGGCTTCATCAGGCATCAGTAAAGAGCAATATGACACGGCGCAACAATACTTGCAAATTAGAAACGACTATTTATGTGCAAAAGGTTTACCAAACGGTTATTATGATGGTTTTACGCACAGCGCATCAGATGAGAAAGCAAAAAAGCAATGGATCCAAAGAGCAACGGAACACTATGAAGCTATGCAAGAAGCGATTAAAGAAGCACAATATCTACATCGTCAACACAACTTTCATGCGGCATTACACTATCTTGTTATAGAAGATCAACCGCTGCCTAATCTTGTTGGCTCGTTGCGTATTATTCTTGATGCCCTTTATAAACATTTTGACAGTTCTACCCAAAAGAGCCTTGGCTAAAACACCCATCATTTCCTCCCCCTCACAGGATAAAGATTCTCCCCCTCCTTTTATAACATGCCTCTTTATAACCAGCGCCTTTATAAAGCCCCCCTTTGGCAGGGTGCTCTTGAGAACCTCTGAGCTTGCCCTTTCATAGAATTTCATGAGATTGACAAGCTTAAAGCGCACAACAAACAAGCTTAAAAATATCCACCACGTTCTTTAAAAAATACTTCAACTGTCAAAGAGACTTAACCTTATACCTACCAGTGCCTCACTTAATCCATGCCTCAAAGGACAATATTTCACGGCATATTCACGGCATGGACAAGATAAATATTGCCCCCTCTTTAAAAAACAGCAACATTCTTCCCTCTACCCCCATTGTAACAAACCACCCTCATCATACACTTCACCCAATATCGCGACATCCTTAGCTCTTCAGACAATTCATTATCGTCATTTTACGTCTTTTCTTGTACAATTCTATATGGCTCTTCTGATCTTATGACGGACAAGAGCTATGGCTTTTATTTCAGCATAATCTGGATTTCTCATTCAAGATAAATAATGATAAAATATTCACTATAAATCAATAACTTATCATTAAAATAACCCGTTATTTTTTGACACAATTAAAAGCATCATCCCTTAAACGAAAGAAAAAGCCCCTACCAACAATCTCCTCCCTCATCAACAACTGCACCGATAACCCTCCCATCACACCACCACTAATACGACAGCCTGCACAGCCCTAATTACCCCCACAAATCGCCAACACCTAAAGCTTTGCCCCCGCAACACCTTCCAACCACCGCCTTCCCAATTTCATCAATAAAATACCACGGATTTCAAAACCACAATTCTCCCTTCACCTTTCCCCTCCTTTCTCAAAGGAGAAAAAGCATTTACTCAATAAATCTTTATACAGAAACCTTTAGAGACCCCAACAGCCACTCGAAGAGCCATCACGCCTCTAAGCACCCACGAGTCCCCCACCTCGTCATCCCCTCGGAACACCCCCTGCGCAATACCTAAAGCTTTGCCCCCGCAACACCTTCCAACCACCGCCTTCCCAATTTCATCAATAAAATACCACGGATTTCAAAACCACAATTCTCCCTTCACC
>NZ_JBHIQP010000003.1:41341-81021 GCF_042196625.1 Bartonella sp. AC535YNZD
AACACCTTCCAACCACCGCCTTCCCAATTTCATCAATAAAATACCACGGATTTCAAAACCACAATTCTCCCTTCACCTTTCCCCTCCTTTCTCAAAGGAGAAAAAGCATTTACTCAATAAATCTTTATACAGAAACCTTTAGAGACCCCAACAGCCACTCGAAGAGCCATCACGCCTCTAAGCACCCACGAGTCCCCCACCTCGTCATCCCCTCGGAACACCCCCTGCGCAATACCTAAAGCTTTGTTCCACAAACACCTTCCAACCACCGCCTTCCCAATTTCATCAATAAAATACCACGGATTTCAAAACCACAATTCTCCCTTCACCTTTCTCCCTCCTTTCTCAAAGGAGAAAATGTTTTTTGCCACATCAAAAACTTTTCCATTAAAACAAGATATTTTGCTGCATAGCTAATGAATGAGATTTTTTCTGTAGATTTTTTCCCGCGATAAAAAAGGAAAAATAATCGTTTTGCGGTTGACAGAATATGAAAAATCGTATTTAATGGTAGATGCGGTAAGGGGTTTTCTGCGTCCAGATTTCATCATAAAATTTTCGCATTATCATAGACTGTTATAAAACAGTGTGTTTCGCGGCAATGTTTAAAGCTTTACGGTTTGAAGGTATCTTTCGTCCTTTTCTGACTGTTTTCTTTTGCATTACACAATTTGCATCACCAACAGCCCCATAATTTTGAGATTTTCAAAACAAGTGGTATTCAATAAGGGCTCCCAATAGAACGCCCTAATAATCCCCTTATAAAATACCAATATAATACATCACAGCAATGATGAGCACTACACGCATAAAAATATGAAAACGGCATTATTATGCTCTCATCGCCTCACCTTTCAAGATGCAAAGGCTTGTTTTTCAAAACATTGTTTAGCCAGAATTGAAGAAGATAATATTACCTATCGATCATCAATATGGAGGCTAATAGTATGAAGCCACAAGATTCCCCCCCACCTCATTCCTCACAAACCCCAGAAGGTGCAAGTGCACCTGAAGAGGCGCGTGCAAATGCATCATTAGACACTCTTACTGCACATTTAGAACGGCTTAACATTGAAAAAATAAAAAACACCCCTTTTAATCGTGCGGAATTAAAAGATATTATTGCCGGTTTAGAAAAGCATAATGCCGATGGCAGTTGGATCAAAAATTATTATGATATTCTAGATCTGTACATGATGCCAGCCTTGGTCGATCAAGCAAATCGTAAATATCCAGAGATGAATCTCAAACTTACAAGCCCCCCAGACGGCTTTGCCCTTGCACTCAAAGAAACGCTCGAAAAGGGCATAAAATCTTCTAGGCTGATCGTTAACGCACAAGATAGGGGAATTCATTTTGCGGTTGTCGATCATCAAACCATTGATAATAAAACATCTTTGATCTTTTTTGAACCGACCTTACTGCGTGACACGCTTCCCGCATTACTGGCATTAAGGACGCGACAATCCATTGAACATCACCAATTTCCGAATATTCATTTTGCCATGGTAGAAATGGATATTCAACGAAGCTCCTCTGAATGTGGGATGTTCAGCTTAAGCCTTGCCAAAAAGCTTTATCTCGAAGCTCAAAAATTAGAAAGACTACACAAAGATAATATTAAGGGTGTGTTATGTGAACCAGACACGCCTTTACCTGCTGAAAAATTAGATCCATATCTTCCAGCTCGTTTATACAAACACGTGCAAGGCAGAAGACGTCTTGGGGAATATCTAAAAGCCAACCCAGAAGCAGCACAGGAGAAAGTAAACAAAAAAGGCGAAACCCTAACCGAAAGATTTGAGAGAAGCTTGGTAGCAACAGAGACAAAAACTGTTTCTGTTTCACAACACAGAAAAAGAGCTACAGAATACAAATCTCTAATGATGTAATAAGCGTTTTGGCCATAGCCATATTCCACATCCACAAAGAATGAGGCTCTGCGTCTTTACGGTAAGGCATAAATTGCTGTTAGCAAATCTTCTTTTCCCTTTGAAGGAGGTAAAGATGCAAACAGTAAGCAACGTGATCTCTTAAAAGATAAAAAGATACCTTACCTTTGACTCTGAAAAGCGTGCGATTTTGTCTTTGGTAACAAAATTTTTTAAAATAAAGATGATTTCATCTCTTTGTTTTTTTTAGATAAAAATCTTTCCTGCAAAACATTGTTTAGCCAGAATTGAAGAAGATAATATCACCTATCGATTATCAATATGGAGGCTAATAGCATGAAGCCACAAGATTCTTCCCTCCCTCATTCCTCACAAACACCAGAAGGAGCAAGTGCAAATGCATCGTTAGACACTCTTGCTGCACATTTAGAACAACCCAGTAGCGAAAAAGGCAAAGATATCCCATTCAATCGTGAGGAATTAAAAGATATTGTTGCCCGTTTAGAGGATGATATCTCAACGGGTCGTTGGTTCACAGCTGATTATGCAAGTACAGACCTTAAACTAATGCCAGCCTTGATAGATCAGGCAAATCGTAAATATCCCGACATGCGTCTTCAATTGGCAGCGTCATCTCACGACTTTGCCCTTGCACTCAAAGAAGCCATCGAAAACGGCGTTCAATCTTCTAGATTTATTATTCACACAAAGGACAGGGGAATCCATTTTTCAGTGATTGATCATCAAACCATCGATGACAAAACCTCCGTGATATTTTTTGAACCTACAACACTCAACAATATGAAACCAGCAGTGCTGGCATTAAGAACACAATTGGCTCTTAAAGCGCATGAGTTGCCCAATTGTTCTTTTGCCATGGTAGAAATGGATATTCAGCGAAGCTCTTCTGAATGTGGAATGTTCAGCTTAGCCCTTGCTAAAAAGCTTCATACCGAATCTCAAAAATTAGAAAGACTGCATAAGGATAATGTTAAGGGTGTATTATGTGAACCAGATACACCTCTATCTCCTGAAAAGTTAGATACATATCTTCCAACCTCTTTTTACAAACACGTGCAAGGAAGAAGACGTCTTGGGGAATATCTAAAAGCCAATCCAGAAGCAGCACAGGAGAAAGTAAACAAAAAAGGCGAAACCCTAACCGAAAGATTTGAGAGAAGCTTGGTAGCAACAGAGACAAAAACTGTTTCTGTTTCACAACACAGAAAAAGAGCTACAGAATACAAATCTCTAATGATGTAATAAGCGTTTTGGCCATAGCCATATTCCACATCCACAAAGAATGAGGCTCTGCGTCTTTACGGTAAGGCATAAATTGCTGTTAGCAAATCTTCTTTTCCCTTTGAAGGAGGTAAAGATGCAAACAGTAAGCAACGTGATCTCTTAAAAGATAAAAAGATACCTTACCTTTGACTCTGAAAAGCGTGCGATTTTGTCTTTGGTAACAAAATTTTTTAAAATAAAGATGATTTCATCTCTTTGTTTTTTTTAGATAAAAATCTTTCCTGCAAACATTGTTTAGCCAAAATTGAAGAAATAATACCATTTATCGATCATCAATATAGAGGCTAAGATTATGAAGCCACAAGATTCTTCCCTCCCTCATTCCTCACAAACACCAGAAGGAGCAAGTGCAAATGAATCTTTAGAAGACCTTATTGCACGTTTAATGCAAAGTTCCATCCAAAAAGAAGAAGAACATACTGCACCGAATTCTGTCGAATTAAAAGATATTATTACAGGCTTAGAGAGAGATCTTGTAACCGGCCGTTGGATTAACTCTTATTATGAAAACACAGATATTAGATTGATGCCAGCTCTCGTAGAAAAAGCAAACAGCAAATATCCAGACATGAATCTCAAATTGGCTCTTACAGCAGAAGAGTTTTCGCACGCCCTAAAAGAAGTCGTTGAAAGCGACGCAAAATCTGCGCGATTTATAGTCAATTCGGGAAGCAAAATCCACTTTGCCGTCCTTGATTATCAAAAAGTTGATGAGAAAATCTCTTTGATTATGCTTGAACCTACAACATTTCAGAATATCGCGGCTTGCAAACTAGGGATAAAAATAAATCAAACCCTTCAACGTCTTCAACTGCCTCCTTATTCTTTTACCACAGCAGAAATGGATATTCAGCGAAGCTCTTCTGAATGTGGAATGTTCAGCTTAAGCCTTGCCAAAAAGCTTCATCTTGAATCTGATAAATTAGCAAGATTGCACAAAGATAATGTTAAGGGTGTATTATGTGAACCCAATTCATCTGTATCTGCTGAAAAGTTAGATTCCTATCTTCCAACCACTTTTTATAAACATGCGCAAGGAAAAAGACGTCTAGAACACTATTTAAAAGTCCATCCGGAAGCTGAACATGAAACAGTCAACAAAAAAGGGGAAACTCTGAGAGAGAGGTTTGAAAAAAACTTAAGAACAACAGAAGGAAAAACTGTTTCTGTTTCCTCCCACCAAAAAAGGATTACTGAATACAAATCTTTAACGATGTAATTAAGGCTTTTTCCATATTCCTATTCATCAAAGAACGAAGAGAGGCTGCTTTACGGTTAAGATTTCTCTAAGCAAACCAGCTTTTGCTCTCTTAAAACAAAAATAGCCAACAACTTTCCTCTTAAAGAAAAACACCATTGTCCTATAAAACCAGCCCCTCTTAAAATTGTATCAAAATTCCACAGCTCTTGTTAGCCCAAAGCTCTGTGTAACAATGAGGCTCTTTGGATAAGCAAAACGCTTGATACATAAAATATTTAATGCTTTCGTCTTCAGTAAAAGCATATGTCTTGTTTTTCTGAGAGTATCCACTTCGTATCTCAAACACCCCCACATCAATGCCATGCTCTCAAACCACCACGAACAGCCGCTCTCTGTCCCCACAATCACACACCATCCGTTCTCTCCATCTCTCACTCCTCACAACCACTGCCAACACAAATAATTGTACACCTCTCCCAATCCCTGCCGCGCCAACAGTGCCCTTCTAAGAGTTCCACTCACCATACCATACATGTCACCCCTCCAACCTCACCCGTATCATGCCACCACTAACACAATCGCCAACAAAACCGCCAGCGCAATGGCAATGACCCGTGTGCACCACATCAACACCGCCCGCGCCAATAAGACGCGATCAACAAACCACACCCCATGGGAACGGATCTCAAAACCAACAACAACGCTCTCCATCCCCACAAACAAACCCTTTCCCCTTGCAAAAACTCTTTCTCACAAGAGAAAAAGAATTTATGTGACCAGAATGCACCTCTATACGGAATTTTTTATAGAACCCTCTCCCCCTCACAACCAGCTTAACCGGGGGGAGCCCATCGTCCTTTCCCCACCATGCTACCCCCGCGCCAACAAAACCGCCAGCACAATGGCAATGACCCCGTGTGCATCACACCAACACCGCCCGCACCAATAAGACGCGATCAACAAACCACCCCATGGGAACGGGTCTCAAAACCAACAACAACACTCTCCCAACGGAAAATATGACCACATCCAACCATGCCCCCTAGAATTACACAGGTAACATTTTGATTTAATTAATTTTTTCTTCTTTTCTGTTTTTGAAGCGTGAAAAAAATCATTTTTAATCTGTCAACCAGCCTCACGTTAACGTGAGGCTTTATTTTATGGAGAAGTAAATGAGAAAAATATCATCAGCAGGGCTTGCACTCATTAAACAATGGGAAGGATTGCGTTTACAAGCCTATAAAGATTCCATCGGGGTGTGGACAATCGGCTATGGCCATACCACCACGGCTGGCCAACCGTTCGTTCACAAGGGCATGATCATTACTGAAAAACAAGCAGAAGAAATTCTTTCTCAAGATTTAAGACAATTTGAAAATACCGTTGAAAAACATGTGACAGTTTCTTTAACGGATGAACAATTCGCCGCGCTCGTATCGTTTTGCTATAATATAGGAACATCGGCTTTTTGTAATTCGACCCTTCTAAAAAAGCTCAATAATGGCGAATATGAGGCTGTCCCTGCTGAGTTACAAAAGTGGACTAAAGCAGGAGGAAAACGTCTTCACGGTTTAGTGCACCGTCGTGCAGCAGAATCGGGATTATGGGCAAAAGGGGCTTATGTTTCTTCCAACTATCAAACTGTAGAAACGCAAGCACCAACAGGATTTTTCAAAGCAGAAGCGCTTACACCGATTATTGGTTCTTTTTCTGGACTTGGAGGCTTATTGGCAGGCAATGGTCCCATCCAATGGGCATTAGCAACCATTATGGTTTTAGCCGCCTGCGTTGGCATTTTCTTTGTGGCAAAACGGTTTCGGGAGCAGCGCTTATGATGTGGTGGTTGAAAAAAAATCTAATGATAACAGGAGCGGCTCTGACCGCTTTTTTTATCGCTTTAGCAAAAGCTTTCACTCTTGGAAAGAAGGTTGAACAACAAAAGCAAATAGAAAAAACGCTAAAGTCATCAACAACACGGCTAGAGGTGGAAAATGAAATTAATCAAAAAAGTGATGCTGATGTACGCGCTTCTCTTACTCACTGGTTGCGCGATAAAAACAATCAATGAGCATTTTTCTTGCGTTGGTTGGATGCCCATTTATTTAGACAACAAAGATCTCAATATCATCAGTTCAAATCTCGCAAGAGATATTTTAAAGCATAACAAACAAGGGGAACACATGTGTGGGTGGAAACATGGCTAGAAAAAAAACGGAAAAACAAACAGAGCTTACAGAAAAGGAAAAAGAAGTCCTACAAGAAATCATCACAACGTATAAAAGTGTAAAAATGATGTCACGCTATACGAAGTGGATTATCTTCATCATTTTCTTATTAGCGCTTGATTTTTCACGAATCATAGATGTGCTGGGAAGTATTTTTACACAAAAATCGAATATTCAGCTCTAAAATAAATAAAAAACGTGAGACGTTTTAAATCTTTTAAATATAAAAAGCCATTCGTTATTTTTTGAACACATGGAGTTTTATTGATGATTTTTCACGTCTCACGAGAAATTTTTATACACTCTTCACAAACACTTTCATGAAATGAATTTAGGAGCATGAAGAGAGATTTTTAACCAACGCGTAAGTCAATAACTTTGGTAACATAAGAAAAGGATCATACCAACGTACATTTTTTAAATAATCTATTGATATCCAAATGATTTTATACTCTTCATAAATAGCATAGCCAAGAATTTTGTATTACAAAATATTTCTTTTAAAGAAGCGCATAAACAAGCAATGTAATGGGAGCCTTACATAAAACCTCTTATCTTTACGTTTAATAAAAAAGCAAGCTGGCTCCTCCCTGCCTCTCAATGCCCCCCAATTCCCTGCCCCCCAATTCCCTGCCTCTCAATTCCCACCCTCTCAATTCCCACCCTCTCAATGCCCTTATGTCCTATGCATAAAGGTCAAGTTGAAGAGAATATATGGAAAATCCTTGGCTCGAAAATATGAAAAGAAAGCATGAAGCTACAACAGAATTTCGCGTGCCTTTATCATCAGAAGCATTAAAAATTCTAACACAAGCACGCCTATTGTCTCGTCATGATTTTTTTGGCTACCTGTCATGGTCCCCTTAGCTCAAAAATTGCTCCCTACTCAAGAATTTTCTGTCACAATATAGGCAACAAACAGAACTTGAGTATAACAACATGGGTTTGGCTCCAGTTTAGGTGATGAGCTTACCGAAAAAAAGATGAGAGCAAGGCGAAAAATTAGCTTTTATCTTTAAGCTTCTCAAATGGAGCAGTCTCCCCATTTCAGAGATCAACTAAACAGAGAGATGCTTATTCCTCTATGCAAAAGCTTGAAATACCAGCATCTTATTCATAAAAAACAAACCAGCCCCATCATGCTCTTTTCAATTCTGTCTTTCCAACGCTCAATAGGTACTAACTCTTAACTACTGACTTTTAATGATTGCGTTGGTTCATAAAAACCGTAGTGACCTCTCACCTTATGAAGCACAAACCCAGGATTTTTTAACGGTGCAGGCATAAATCTGAAATGAAAAAACAGAACTGTATTAGGAATAACTGACTATAAATCAAAGAATTGTATTTTTATTAGCAAAATATTTTCAAAGGAAACCACGATCCCCGCACAATAGAAACATTTCATAAAAACAAGAGAAAAAGCTATGGATTAAGAGTGAGATTCATTCACAATGACGGTAGATAAACCAGTGGAGAATAGAACAATCCTATAAGATAAAGGAACTGTCATAAAAGGAAAAACTGTATGAAACGTGAAAAAGCATAAAAAAAACGGGCCCAGAAGACCCGTTTCTTTATTATTTCTATGGAAAAGAGCTTAGAAATCCATTCCGCCCATTCCACCCATTCCGCCAGCAGGCATCGGAGGCATTGGTGTATCTTTCTTTGGAACTTCAGCAACCATTGCTTCTGTTGTGATCAGAAGGCTCGCAATTGAAGCCGCATTCTGAAGAGCAGAACGCACAACTTTCACAGGATCAACAATTCCCAAAGCAATCAAATCACCGAATTCACCAGTTGCGGTATTGTAACCATAAGTGTCAGCATTATTTTCCAGCACTTTGCCCACAATAATAGCGGCTTCTTCACCAGCATTGCTTGCAATCTGGCGCGCTGGTGCTTGTAGAGCACGACGAACGATACTAATACCAGCTTCTTGGTCAGGATTACTTCCCTTAACGGTCAACGCATTTGCTGCACGCAACAATGCGGTACCACCTCCAGCAACAATACCTTCTTCAACAGCAGCACGTGTTGCATTCAAAGCATCATCAACACGGTCTTTCTTTTCTTTCACTTCAACTTCTGTTGCACCACCCACACGGATAACAGCAACACCACCAGCGAGTTTAGCAAGTCTTTCTTGCAATTTTTCACGGTCATAGTCAGAAGTTGTTTCTTCAATCTGAGCCTTGATTTGATTGACGCGAGCAGTAATTTCAGCCTTTTGTCCAGCACCATCAATAATGGTGGTGTTTTCTTTAGAAATATTCACTTTCTTTGCACGTCCAAGCATATCCAAAGTGACATTTTCAAGTTTAATGCCCACATCTTCAGAAATAACCTGTCCGGATGTCAAGATAGCGATATCCTCTAACATTGCTTTACGGCGATCACCAAATCCAGGAGCTTTTACAGCAGCAATTTTCAAACCACCACGCAACTTGTTGACCACGAGCGTTGCCAAAGCTTCACCTTCCACATCTTCAGCAATGATAAGAAGTGGTTTTCCAGACTGAACAACAGCTTCAAGCACAGGAAGAAGAGATTGCAAATTAGACAATTTCTTTTCGTGAATGAGAATGTAAGGATCATCAAGATCAGCGACCATTTTCTCAGCATTTGTGACAAAATAAGGGGAAAGATACCCACGGTCAAATTGCATTCCTTCAACGACTTCTAATTCCGTTTCAGCAGTTTTAGCTTCTTCCACGGTAATGACGCCTTCATTGCCCACTTTTTCCATAGCATCAGCGATCATTTTACCGATTTCAGCAGCGCCATTAGCGGAAATTGTTCCCACCTGTGCAATTTCTGCTGAAGTTTGGATTTTTTTTGCTTTTTTGAAGAGGTTTGCCACCACTTCTTCAACAGCAGCATCAATCCCACGTTTAAGATCCATTGGGTTCATGCCCGCCGCAACAGCTTTAACACCTTCTTGCACAATAGCTTGTCCTAAAACAGTTGCTGTTGTTGTTCCATCACCAGCGATATCATTGGTTTTAGAAGCAACTTCGCGCAACATTTGTGCACCCATATTTTCGAACTTATCTTCCAGTTCGATTTCCTTTGCAACGGATACACCATCTTTTGTGATACGAGGCGCACCGAATGATTTATCAATCACCACATTGCGACCTTTAGGGCCGAGTGTCACCTTAACAGCATTAGCAAGGATGTCGACACCGCGCAACAAACGCTCACGCGCTTCACGGCCAAATTTGACTTCTTTAGCAGCCATTTAATTTCTCCTTGGAGTTTTCTCAAAATAGTACACAATGAAAAATTAAGCGCTTCAATTAGCCCATAATTCCCATAATGTCAGATTCTTTCATGATGAGGAGATCTTCCCCATTAATCTTGACTTCAGTTCCAGACCATTTTCCAAACAAAATACGGTCTCCTGTTTTGACTTCTAACGGCACGCGCTTTCCGTTATCATCGAGAGCGCCATTGCCAACAGCAATCACTTCGCCTTCTTGGGGTTTTTCTTTTGCTGTATCAGGGATGATAATCCCACCAGCCGTTTTATTTTCAGATTCAACCCGACGGACAACGACACGGTCGTGAAGTGGGCGGAATTGTATATTAGCCATGTTTTAAATCCTTAAAACTGAACATAATTGCATTAATCTTAAAAGTTCTTGCTAGCACTCTCAAGCTACGAGTGCTAGCATGTATTAGATATAAAATCGGCATCTCTCAATGTCAAGAATAGCCATAAAAATAATTTCTCTAAATGAAGCTTCAAAGTCTTGCCTCTTATTGCACTTTCGCGTTATCTATCTTTTTTGAGAACCCGTGAACAAAAAAGGATCTTATCATGGTTGAAACACGTCAGGAAACGGATAGCTTTGGAACGATTTCGGTACGTCAAGATCGTTATTGGGGCGCACAAACTGAACGTTCTCTGCATAATTTTAATATTGGCAGTGAAAAGCAGCCTCTTGCCATCATCTATGCCTTAGTCCTTGTCAAAAAAGCAGCAGCGATTGTAAATATGAGCAAAGGAAAACTACCAGAAAATATTGGAAAAGCAATTATTGCCGCCGCTGATGAAGTGCTTGCCGGCGATTTTGATACGCATTTTCCACTGTCCGTCTGGCAAACAGGTTCTGGCACACAAAGCAATATGAATGTCAATGAAGTCATTGCTAATCGTGCTAGTAAGATTTTGGGAGGAAAACTTGGAAGCAAAAAACCAGTTCATCCCAATGACCATGTCAATATGAGCCAATCATCGAACGATTCCTTTCCCACGGCGCTTCACATTGCCACCACGTTGCAAACACGCCAACACTTACTGCCAATCCTTGAAGCTCTTATTGCGACATTAAAACAAAAAGAGCAAGAATTTGCAGATATCATTAAAATCGGCCGCACCCATACGCAAGATGCAACCCCTTTAACCTTAGGGCAAGAATTTTCAGGCTATCGTGCCGCATTAGAAGCCAATTTTCAGCGTATTAAAAATGCTCTAACCGATGTCCAAATGCTTGCTCAAGGTGGTACGGCTGTTGGCACAGGACTGAATGCACCCAAAGGTTTTGACGTTGCTTTTGCGCAAACAGTGAGCACTCTCACAGAAATAACGTTCCAAACTGCCCGCAATAAATTTGAAGCACTTGCCCATCATGGCGCCCTTGCGCATTTCCACGGGAGCTTGAATGCCTTAGCTGCTGATCTGTTTAAAATTGCCAATGACATTCGGTTTTTAGGCTCTGGTCCACGTTCCGGTTTAGGGGAACTCAGTCTTCCTGAAAATGAACCCGGATCTTCTATTATGCCCGGCAAAGTCAACCCCACGCAATGTGAAGCCTTAACCATGGTCGCATGCCAAGTTTTTGGTAATCACACCAGCGTAACCTTTGCCGCAAGCCAAGGACATTTTGAACTCAACGTTTATAAACCTGTTATTGGCTATAACGTTTTACAATCAATTACCCTTCTTGGTGATTGCATGCGTTCTTTTGATATGCATTGTATTCAAGGATTACGGGCCAATCGTGTTCATATTCACTCGCTCATGGAGCGCTCACTCATGTTAGTCACAGCTCTTGCACCAGAAATTGGCTATGAAAAAGCAGCTGAAATTGCCAAAGCAGCGCATAAAAATGATACAACTTTGCGCACCGAAGCATTAAAAGCAGGGGTTTTTGTAGAGGATTATGACCGATTAGTTGATCCCAAAAAGATGATTGCTCCCCAATAAACAACTCACTAAAAAAGATACAAACGTCTTAAAACAAATCTTTCTGTCAAAAGATCGGGGTGTTTTACACCCCGATGATGACCGATAACAATTACCCACAGCGTTCATTTTAGGCTCTGAGCCGCATTTATGCTATGGGTGTTTTTGTTGCTTATATTGTACTTAAAAGGCACAACGATTTTGGAAAGGAATGGATAGTCATAGCTCAACACCCAATAGCTATACTGGCAAAAAGTGATTTAAAGGGATATGACCTTAAGGTGTTTTTCATTCTAGCTTCGCGTCTTGATTTTGAAAATCTATTAGCTATCAACCAAACAAAATTAGCTCAAAAAAATCGGTATTAATAGACATAATTTCAATCGAAGTATAAAAAGATTAATGAATTCATCGTAGTTACGCTTTACAATGTTATCATTATTGATAACATTGGGTAAATAACTCTTATCTCAATGAGATAATGTGTTTATTTATAATAATAATCTAGCGTTATCCATATTGAACGAGAATCCTAAATACCGTAAGATTTTCTCATTTTAAATCTGTCCCATGTTGCATCAATCAAAATCACTTACTTGCACATCACAAACGCAATGAATGTATGAATAGAAATTGTATCCGATAAGGACTACAAACGCCTCTAATGAACCACCTCAAGTGCCAAGGACTGTCACAACGGACAAAGGGGCCTATCACAACATTGTGGAGAGGACTGTCACAACACCCTACGAACTGGCAAATATAGTAATGGTACCGACTTTCTCCTTTATGAAGCGTAAAAGAGGTGCTCAATAGATTTATCATTATATCATTCACAATCGCCGTCGTGAAATGGGTTTAGGAACATTGAGAAATGTCTCCTTTATGAAGCGTGAAAATGGGTGCTCAATAGAGGAACAGCTGTTGGAACAAAATTCGATGCACTGAAAGGTTTTGACCTTTGCTGAAACAATCTACTCTTTGACGGGATATCCTTGACAGCTCGCAAGAAATTGGAGGCATTTGCCCATTATGGCGCCCTCACCCATTTCCACAAAAACCTGAATGCACGCGCTAATCTCTTTAAAATAGCCAACGACATTCAGTTTTTAGGCTCTCATCCACGTTCCGGCTTTAAGCGAACGGAACGGAGAGTTTATCCGTTTTACATGGCGCATAAGAAACCTCATGAGACTTGAGATTCTCGCACTTTACTCCTTCTGATTCTTCGTATTCCATTCAATCAATCAAAACTATTCGCTTAGATTATTATAAGCAAAAGTGGCATATAGATAAAAAAGAAATAAAGTCGCTCATCCCCTCGAGTGCTCAAAAGGCTACCGCAATACAAAGCTATGCAATATCAAAAACGAGCAACGAATATGACGGTACCAATATGCATTTTTACGATAAATTGAATATTTAAGTACATTGGTGTCAATCATAATGGATAATACATTTAACAACAAAAAGTGTTTTAATATATATAAAGTAATATTTTTTTAATAAATAGAAAGCTTGTTTACTATACTATAATTTTTTCTAAAACACAGAGAACACTGAAAGAGTATATAAAAATACTGAAAAATCAATATAAACGCGGGATAATAGCATGAAAACAAGTTTCAAGAACGCTTAAATATGGATAATTATAGAGTTTTTGAATGTTTTAGTTTTCATAATGATATTAAATATAGATTTTTTTAACCAATTCGTATATAATACGATTTGTATCTGAAATAAATTGGGGACGTTTTTATGAAAACAAAATGTTTAGTTGCACTATCTATTTTCACCTTCATTACCGCTTCAACAGCGCAAGCAGCAGATACAGTAATCTTTAAGCAATCAGAACCGAAGGTTTCATTGCAAGATGTTTCGTCATCACGTATTTCACCGGTTACTGTTTCTGCGCCTTTTTCTTGGTCTGGTTTTTATTTTGGAGGACAAATTGGATATTTTTCCAATAAAAATACTCTAAATTATGCACAAGAAGCTAGGGACGGAAAGTGGGCTTGGGTTGATAGAGATTTATCACCGAAACTATCAGGATTGAGAGCAGGTTTGTATGCAGGTTCTAATATTGATCTGGGAGATCTTGTTTTCAGTTTTGATACCGACATGGTCTGGTCTGGGAGGAAAAGCACCCAAACAGACAATGGAAAGAAAATTCTAGATGAATCAAACTCCATTAACATTGCCTTTAAAAAAGCTGGGATTCCTATCATAAAACCTGCAGCTCAGGGTGAAACGATATCCAACTATGGTGACATTGTTGTTAGCAGTGTAACATTGAAAGAAACGTGGTCTGGTGCCACGCGCGCGCGTATTGGTTTTGCTTCCCATCGTCTTATGCCTTATATTGCAGGGGGTATAGCCTATACACAGATGCAATATATCATGTCACTTTTATCAAAATCGCAAGAAGATTCGACAATTTTTGCTTCTGGCAATGTGTTAGATGAGACAAAAACAATGTTTGGTTACACTGTTGGTGGTGGTTTTGATCTTGCAATGACAGATAATATCATTATGCGTACAGAATATCGTTATTCAGATTTTTTTAAAAAGAAATTTGCAAACGATAACCTTAAAATCTCTTCTCAAACGCATGATGTTCGCTTTGGTATCGCTTATAAATTCTAAGTTTTGTAGAAAAATTGAACAATTAAAAAACCCTGTTAAAAACGGGGTTTTTTAATGCCCCTTTACCCCTAAAAAGACGTAGATTCTAAAAGCCTGTACTAAACTTTAAACAAATAGTCACGAAACAATAAAGCCTCTCCCTCTCTTAAAGCAAATTTCTATCCTCTCAGCCTTTCATGTAATGCATTTGGAATATAAGAGCTTTACCATCATACCACTAGGCGCCATCGTAAAATAAATGAGAGCCGCTATGTAAGAGATATTTCTTTAAAATAAATATGGATATTGTGCATCAATTGCAGTTTTATAAGATGATGTTGACTTGCCTCCCCGCTCTCAAAGGATAAAGATTCTAAAAATCCATTTTTAAACACCATGTCCGTTTATAAAAACACAAAAACTCTTGGGGGATATCGGGAGACTCTTGGGCGGGCTTCTTTGGGCTCCTCCGCATGGAATGCTCTTAAACCTACAGCAAGATAAACACATTTAAGAATATCCAACACACACCGAAAAAATACTGTAACGTTTCAAGGAAGTATGCCCTATATTACCACACTTCAAACGACAGTATTTTACCGCTATTGTATGCCAGAATGGAGAGAGGATATTGCGGTTCTCTGTTTATGTAATTTCTGTAACGGGAAGACAACTTCATTTAGGGAGCACATGAAGTTGTCAAGGTAAAAACCAATTTCCAATCTTACCATTTCCCTCTGCTTTACGACTTTCAAAAGCCTTTAAAGCACAATCTTTTAAGCCTCTGCTCCTGTCTTTTAAAGAGAGGAAATTACACATTGCCCCATGTTTTTGTTTCTCACATATCTTTTTTGGATCACACCCTTCATATCATACGGCAGCGCTTCAAACCAAACACACTCAAATTCAAGATACTTGGGTTGCCAATTCACATGCGTGTTTTAAAGAAACATCTCTCAAAACCCTCAAGCTCATTTTGCGACAACACCCACAGGAATATAAAATCTATAGAGCACCATCTCTACACTTCATAAAAATGCAAGCTGGCACCATCCATCATATACTTTACCTCCAATGATGCCCTTGAAACGGCATAAGAGGCATTTTTATTCATTTTTTGTAAAATTTCACTCCACGCGAGCTCATCTAGCTTGTAACGTACAAGCGACATGATTTTGGTTGATTTACTACAAACAGACTTGAAATGAAAGAATCCTAGGGTATTAGAGGTTTTTCATTCAACATGCCAAACATTGAACACGGTCTATAAATCCCACGTTTTATACCCCCCATGTTTTATAAAACAACGTGATGCGCCGTAACAGGATAAAGGAAAATATTTATGAAGTGGTGCGGGTGGTCGGACTCGAACCGACACTCCTCTCGGAACCAGATTTTGAGTCTGGCGCGTCTACCAGTTCCACCACACCCGCACACTGCTATAAAAGACAGGACTATAAAAGACAGACTTGTCGATTATTCCTTTGCACTATATGAAGAAGAACAGATTCGTCAACAGAAGACTTCTCATTTTTTAAGAATTCATATCATTTTCTTATCTATTTTATGGAATATTTTCTTTATTGGATTTCTCTACCGGATTTATAGCAATCTCATTTGTAAAGTCTTTACCTCTTAAACTTATAAAAGCCTCATGATATTAAACAAATTAAAGCTTTGGACGATTTCTTTAGCAAATCGGCGTACAGCACCACACTGGCTTGGTTTCATTGCCTTTATTGAAAGTTCTATTTTTCCAATTCCCATAGATGTTTTATATATTCCGATGCTGCTTATCCATCAAAAGCGGGTTTATCGTTATGCTTTGATTGCGACGATCTGTTCTGTATTAGGAGGCATTGCCGGTTGGTTTATCGGACATTTTGCCTATGATACCCTTGCCAAACCCATTTTAGAAATTTATGGTAAGGTTGAAAGTTTTGAATCTCTGAAAAATAGTACAACCCTGCAATTTCTCATCATTTTACTGATAACATCAGGTTTTTTTCATCTTCCCCCCATCAAGATTGTCACAATTTTGGCCGGTGTTATGAGTGTGCGTCTTGAATTTTTCATTCTTATTTGTATTTTTTCCAGAGGCGCTCGTTTTTATCTTCTTGCGTGGCTGATTAAACATTTTGGGCAAAAAGCAATGAATTTTCTAGTACAGCATTTTAAATGGATTGTTCTCATTGGTTGTGTTAGCCTCCTTTTAATTTATGGGATTTTCATAGCTTTTTTAAACAAGAAGCTTTTATAAGGAACAGACTTAATGGCATGCGTTTTGTCTTCTCATCCACTTTTACACAAGCACCTTCATGTTGAACCCAGCAGAAAAGAACAATGTTTATGGGCTTTTTTTCTCGCTTTTTGCTTATCCACTACAATAGGTCTCGCCCTTAGTTTTGAATATCTTGGCGGATATCTTCCTTGCGATTTATGTCTCATAGAGCGTTTTCCCTATTATGGTGCCATACCATTTTTGCTCTTAGCAGGTTTTGGGGCATGTTTTTTTCGCACAACGGCTTGGATACAACTTTTATTTTTGTGTGTTTTTGTCTTAATGTGCATCAGCCTTGTTTTAGCCGTTTATCATGCGGGTGTTGAATATGGCTTTTGGGAAGCTCCCCTCAGCTGTGGTTTAAGCGCAGTCAGAAAAACCTCAGACATTAACCAGCTTCTTAACCAATTAAATAGCATTCATCCCCCTTCTTGTTCTGAAGCATCCGTACGCTTTCTTTTTCTCTCATTTGCCGGTTGGAATGTCGTCTCAAGCCTATTTTTCTCCCTTATAAGCCTCTATATCGCTTCAAAAGGAATTCTTTCAGTCCATAAAAAACTCTAACCATAAAATAGAAACGAAACCGCGTGCACTCGTTCTCTCCAATAGCTTCCCCTCTAACCAACCAACCCTCCAGTCACCAATCCCCACCCAAAACCACCCACCGCCAAACCAACCCACCAACACCAACGAGTTACCAACATCCCTCCTCTAACGTTGTACTCAAAAGACAAAAATAAGCAGAGACATCCATTTTATGGTTTCATCTCTCTGTACTTATGGGCAACATTTTGATAAAAACTCGTGATAGAAAAGCCGTAAAATAATAAGTGAGGGGACCAATAAATATAAATGGTCTGCTATGGCTGAAGATAAGAACACAGCGCCTTCTACCCTATCACCTATTTCCTTAGATATAACCAAACTTGAAGAACCATGTGTTATGATGGAACATGATCATAATGCATGGCGTGAGCATATAAAAGAAAGGGATTTACATGCTCCTTACGAAAAACCACCTCATATAAAACCACGAATCAAATCGGCACCACGCATCAGGCAAGTTTTTTGGTGCGATTTTCCTCATGATTCAATACTCCCTGAATTTTGGAAAAAGCGGCCTGTTTTAGTGCTTTCTAAGAATGCAAAATTATATGGAAATGTGACAGTTTTGCCTTTTTCAACGAAATCACAACCCAATAATCCCGCTGCGTATCCAATACAATCTCCCATAGAGAATAAAAAAGCATGGATTATCTGCAATTATGTCACAACAGTTTCTGTAAGTCGTTTAAGTTGCTCACGTACCGTTCCAAGATTATCCTGCGAAGATTTTCATAAAGTTGTAGCTCTAATGCTCAAATATTTACCGCATTTACACTATTGACTTTTGAAAAAAATAAGCGTATATATACCGCCATACACGGCATCAGTAATGGTGGCCGCTTCCCCGCAAGGGGAGATAGGAACGAAGGAGTGGGAAACCGCTCCTTTCGTCATTTTTGGTATTTTTTTTGAGAACTTTTTAGCCATTTTTTGCAACCTTCCCTAAAACATATCCACATTCATTCTCCACCGTTGTTGTTTTGAAATATTTGCGATTTGGGGATAAGCAGAAGACAATATCCGTACTGTTGATCCGGTAAAGTTTCCCATGGAGATTACCGAGATGTTGTACATACTTATCATTTCATTGCACAAAAAATCGTGCTGGCGTTTCTTAAACTTTATATGATTTACCGCAATGGGAATATCTTTCCAAGATTGAAAAAAGCTTCGCTTTATATGACCACACCTCAAACGATAGTATTTTACGAGAGAACAAAGAAAATTCTCTAATAAACTAGAAATCACCCCCCAATCGATTTCTATCTCTTCACCAATAATAATTGTTTGTCGCCCTAACCACATTATTTCACCGGTCACATGACCTAACATAGCTTTTGCAGATAGATTTTCTTCCCCTTTTCCGAGAAACGATCTATGTTAAGCTATTTTGGGATTTACTGCTAAATTGCGTATGCTTGCGCTTTTAAAGCCTTTTTTCTCACCATATAAAAGGTAGATAAAAAAAATAATTTCGTTTATCAGCTTTATTTTAAAGACATACCTATTTTTTACAGGATACGTTCTCCTTTCTATCAGCCCTATCGCATTTAATACACTTGTCGTTTCTAAACATGAACAACCAAGCATCACAATGGAACAATAGACATCCATTGTAGCTTGTCATCAAGTTTTGTATATTTTGACACTAGGTTTTGTACCAATTAATTTTTTTTCAAAGAGTTTTTAAAAGGCTCTCAAAGGGGGGTCAAAGACCTCTCAAAGCCTTCTCTCATTTTTAGCATGAAAATGCACTTTTTTCTGATTTTCACTCTTTTTAGCTCTTTTTTACAATTTTAAATGTCAAAATCTATTTTGACAAAACGCGCATTGAATGCTAAATTTTATACATAAAAACAACAAATTACCACCTAATCCCACTGAGTATAAAGCCTAGTGTCAAACTACACCCATCACTTTCATTGGCACTTGCATTGACAAGAGATAAACAAGAGCATTGATCATCACACACGGAGCAAAAATCTATAGCGACTACGCCATAGACTTTCGCCACGCAAGGGTTATTCTTAGAGCATATTTATGATGAAATAATCATTTATGACATCCTTTTTGTTGTGCCAAAGAACAGGTTTTGCTAACTAGTTTTACTATTGTGCAAATTTTTCAAGAGAAATCCTCACTCGCTCATAGATGACAAGATTTCTTTATGGAGAGCGCACATGACGCTCAGCTTTGACCTTTTCCATAACAAGGGTAAATTCAAACTTTAACCAACACGACAATACACCTATTCTAAACGATTTACGCACCACCTCATCGGCAACAGGCTGCTCCAATATCGGTGCATTGACTTGAGAATTTTTTGCACTTCCGCGCACCGTAAAAAAAGAAAGTATTTTTATCATATTTAAATCCATTTCAGTTGATTTGGATTTTAAAAGTGCCCAAAAAAATCAAACAAAAATAGAGAGGTAAGTTACGAAAACTACAGGGTAAATTTTACTGCCCCCAAATATCTATTTTTCCCCCTCTGAATAGTCATTGAAACAGTATAAAAATTATTTTCATTGAAAAACAATTACTTATAATCTAGGGGAAGAAAGGTAAAAACTTCTCCCAGAAAAGGAGATTATCTTCAAAATTATCAAAAAAAACAGCACAATTTTAGTGATCTTTTTATTTTTTTTCTTTTGATAAAATTAATTGGCAGGTGTCTTAGGCGCCCCTCCGGTAGGTTCCCAATTGGCAATACTTGCAAGCTGCTCAATAACATCCTCTTTTAACTTACCATTTTTCTTATTGCGTAAATCATATTGATCAGCATTCTGTTGCAGCCACTTTATAAGCGTTCCTTTAACAGTTTTACCACCCTCAGCCTCACTCACCGCTTCCCATGCCGCAACAATAGCAGCAAGCTTTGGGGCATAGCGTGGATGCGTTGGATCTTGAAACGTATAATATTTTTGATCCTTAACGTCACGAGAATCATCCTCAGGGAAAAAAAATGGAGGGTACAGACCACGCGATGAAAGCCATTCTTTTAAATCATCAACGCGAACATATGAGGAATCTGCATCTATAAAATCCGAAAAATTATAGTACGACCATTCTATCTCTAATCGATTGCTTTTTCCCGCTTGAACGATAGCATGATAGGCTGCACGGAAATTAGCAGTTTTCTCTGATGATACGGAAAGGTTATCTTCGTAAATATCACTTTTTTCTGGTTCTAATTTGTTGACAAACAAATACTTTCCTGGATTTAATCCAACTATTAAAAGCGCTGCCTGCAGTATTGTTAGTTTTTCAGAAAGCCGCCAAAATTTCAAACCATCACTATTTTCCATATATGCTCCCTTTTTTCTGCACAATTTCGCTCTTTTTTAAAAACATCAAAAACGTTTGTTAACGCGTAGAGATTATGCACTTCTCACATTTCAACTCATCCCATACTTTAAATAAAACACAGCACCCACACCCCTCCTTGTGATACACAAGCAAATGATTTGAATTGCTTCAATATAAGAAGTTTTGAAGTGAGAGAATCTTACTGAATTTTGGGCTTTCATACAAGATATCAGGCCAGTTACAAGGCGATAAATGCCCCTTCATAAAGTATCAATTTTTATGCGTGATCAAACAATTTGATATGATAATATCTCTTTCATTTATGCACTCCCACCCTTAAACCTGCCCCTGCAATTACAGCACAAAAGATAATTCGTTACATCAAATCCACCTCTAAATGCAAAAGCTGTAACAACGCTCAATGCGCGTAAATATCATAAGAATACTGTCTTACACCTCCACAAGCGGGATGCGTGACGTCAAACTGTACAATAAAATGCCATACCTATAATGAACCGAGCTAAAAGCTGTCGCAACACTGGGAGCTAAGGTGTATGACGATGCCGGCTTGCTCTTTATGAAGTAACAAGCCAGCACTATCTATTTGCCAGCCCCCAATATTGCGACAGCCCTTGGCTCTTAAGACGGTTCATAAGAGCCATTTTTAGTTCTTTCTTCTATAGTTTTTACCCACACGCCAACCCCGCTTGTAGTGTGCAAGCAAGTGATTTTGATTGATTCAAGATAAACAGATTTGAAATGAGAGAATCCCACGTTATTCGGGAGGCTAATTCAATATGAATAACGCTAGATTATCATTATAAATCAATATCTTTTATGCAGCGTAAAGATGGAAAGACTCAATGGAGTTTATATTATTTAGTGTATATTATTATATGAAGGCTTTACTGTTTTACTCTTTTATACTCTTCACGGACGCCCTCATGAAAGAGACTTTTTTCAAGGAACAAAAGTCTCTTTTAAAGAATTATTTCAAATTCCAAAGATTATTATCGTCTTTTGAATCCGTCAAATGAATGATCGTGCCCGCTTATTTCCATATATTCAAAATACATTAGAATGCTCCATTGAAAACGTCCCTTTAGCATAATAAAGCATATTTTCTCTCAATGCTTTCACGCCCCCCTCTCGACCCCACTTAATAAATCTCCCACTTAATAAATCTTCCTGTACTTGAATTTATTTGCCAGCTTTACTTTCATAGCACCCCAGCATTTTTTTACTGCAACCTTTTTGCAATTTTTCAGTTTTGAACTTTTAGATTGACTTTCGGTTTATTTTTCTTATGTTTTAGAATTATTCTAAAGTGCAGAGGAACAGAAAATGTTGAGATCGTTTTTTTCATTTGTACAACGTAAAGCTCTGTCCTTTCGTTCAGCACAAACAATGATGCTTCGCGCACTCAAAATAAAAGAGCAACATGCGGCGCTCTATTTAAAATATGCAAAAGCTCTAGAACCTTATTCCTCTAGGGAAGCCGCGGTTTTTACCGCCATGGGGCTTCAAGAGCTTAAAAATTATAAGCAACTTTTGTGCCTTTCTTGCCATAATCGTGCAAACACTATCGGTTCATTATGTGACAAAACTTCTCTTGTGAAAGGCAAGAGCCGCCATCCCTCCCAAAAAACAACAGCGGCAAATCACACCATAAAAAAACCTTCGAAAACGCAAAGACAAACACTTTTGACTTGGATTCAACCAGGTCTAGCAGGGTTAATGGATGGCTCTGTTTCCACCCTTGCCCCCATTTTTGCCGCAGCTTTTGCCACGGGAGACACGCATCAAACTTTTTTGATAGGACTCTCAGCTTCAATTGGTGCAGGACTTTCGATGGGTTTCACAGAAGCAGCCCATGATGACGGCAAATTATCAGGACGTGGTTCGCCATTAAAAAGAGGCCTTGCCAGCGGCATTATGACCACATTAGGAGGATTAGGCCATACGCTTCCCTATTTAATCAACTCTTTTTATGTAGCGACAATTATTGCTTTTATCATTGTTTTTTTCGAACTCGGCGCCATCGTCTGGATTCAGAACAAATTCATGTCAACTCCCTTTTGGCGCGCTTCTTTACAGGTCATCATTGGAGGTGCCTTGGTTTTTGCCACGGGTATACTTATCGGTAGTATCTAAAAAAATCTTATCCACAACCCATGATTTAGATCTCTAACGTGTCATTCCTTTTAGTGACAACACATTGATTTATAGAACTCTTAATCTTTGTCTCAAACATACGGCTGCCTTAGAGTTGGATGTTGATTTACAGGCAACAACAAAAGCACGCGTTCTTTTAGGCAAACAACGCCATAAAACGCAAAACTTTCCAGCAATAGGTTGAAGAGATATACCAGCACCATCACACACTTTGCTAACCCTGAATATTACGGACAAAAGCTTTTGACCCTTGAGACGATTCATGAGAAGCACTTTTAGTCCTTATCTCATATAAATTCACTCCACACAGGCTCTCTCGGCGTGTAACGCGCAAGCGACATGGTTCTGATTGCTTCAAAAAAGAGAAAAATTTATACCATTAGGGACTCTCATTCAACATACAAAAATAGTGAATTATCATTATTAATCAATATATTAGCATTCTTGGGAATTCTATTGATAGTATTTTTGGATAATGCTGTAGAGTATTCTGGATTAGCAAGAGATGATAACCAAGCTCTGGGGACAACCTCCATAAACAAACCTTCATCGACTTGTTTTATGGGTATCTTTTGTTAAAGTATCATTTTCTTCTAGACCTCATATTTTGGAAATGCCTTGATCATGCCGCACACTAAAACCAACGCACCTCTCAACAACCAAGAAAATCCTGTTTCTTCTCAACCTTCACACCCTGTAACTTTATTCGTTGAACGTCTTGCACATGGACAAGATTTAGAACTTCCTCATTATGCGACAGCGGGTTCTGCTGGCCTTGATCTACGCGCCGCCATTGGAGAAGAAGAAACGCTCACTCTTGCACCTGGGCAGCGTGCTCTTATTCCAACAGGTCTCATTTTTCATTTATCCCTTGGGTTTGAAGCACAAATACGTCCACGCTCTGGCTTAGCCTTAAAACACGGCATCACATGCCTCAACACTCCAGGAACGATTGATAGTGACTACCGTGGTGAAGTCAAAGTTCTTCTTATCAATTTGGGCCAAGAAGACTTTTCTATCCAACGGGGAATGCGCATTGCGCAAACAGTCATCTCACCGGTTATTCAAGTCAATGTTTGCGCCATTGAACCAGAGCAAAATACCCAAAGCCATAACGAGAGCCGTGGAACAGGAGGTTTTGGTTCAACGGGACACACTTAAGAGGCTCTGAAAGATCGCTACTCTCAAAATAACACCTACCCAACCACTCTTTCACTGGAAATTCTTTGGGCTTTTAAAGTGCAGAGGGAATGCGCATTTGCTTTCAAAGTTTTTTCACTAAACGCACCTCTAAATAAGTATCCTTACTCTTCTCCAGTCTCTTCTCAACCTTCACATGCCCAGACTTTATTTGTTCAGCGTCTTGCACATGGACAAGGTTTAGAACTTCCTTGCTACGCGACAGCGGGTTCTGCTGGCCTTGATCTACGCGCCGCCATTGGAGAAGAAGAAACGCTTGTTCTTAGCCCTGGGCAGCGTGCTCTTATTCCAACAGGTCTCATTTTTCATTTATCCCTTGGGTTTGAAGCACAAATACGTCCACGCTCTGGCTTAGCCTTAAAACACGGCATCACATGCCTCAACACTCCAGGAACGATTGATAGTGACTACCGTGGTGAAGTCAAAGTTCTTCTTATCAATTTGGGCCAAGAAGACTTTTCTATCCAACGGGGAATGCGCATTGCGCAAACAGTCATCTCACCGGTTATTCAAGTCAATGTTTGCGCCATTGAACCAGAGCAAAATACCCAAAGCCATAACGAGAGCCGTGGAACAGGAGGTTTTGGTTCAACGGGACACACTTAAGAGGCTCTGAAAGATCGCTACTCTCAAAATAACACCTACCCAACCACTCTTTCACTGGAAATTCTTTGGGCTTTTAAAGTGCAGAGGGAATGCGCATTTGCTTTCAAAGTTTTTTCACTAAACGCACCTCTAAATAAGTATCTCTCAATTACGTCTCGTACGCTATACAAAACTTCATTATCACCCGATACCCCTCCCCCATAACAAAAACATTGGCACTAACCATTGAGAGTTCACACACCACTGGTAATGTCAACAATCTATACATCATATTGATTTATAATAATAATGAATTGTCTTGCAACTTAAATAAGAAATCTCAATATTGTAAGATTGTTTCATGGCAAGCCTATTTATATTAAATCAATCAAAAGCATGTTTCTCACGTTCCAAACGTGGCTAGCATGCAGATAACAACTGGAAAAATGCCTACAATGAATACTTATACTAAACACTGTCGCAACATTGGGAAAAAAATATAAATACGATAATGGTGCTCGCTTACTCTTTTGTTAAGCATAAAGATGGTGATGTTTGATAGATTTTTTATTATTTTACAGGAGGCTTGACCGTTATACCATTTATAAACACCGCCGCAAAAAGAGCTTTAAGATTATTAAGACACACAACTATCGCCTCTGCTGTTTTCTTGATTATACCTTTTGCGGCAAGATGAGTAGAGTTTAATCCTAAAAAAACCGATTCAATATATGAACCCCCTGCGTAATATCAAACCCATACGTATTTGGTTTAACAAAACCACGACAAAACCCTCATCAATTTCACTCTATGGCTTTGAATAATATTCTTTTCTTCCCGCAACAAAGGCTGTTTTTATCACTAATCAGAGACATCGGCTGGAATATTAGCGTTTCCCGCAGTGCCCGTTGTTACGGTATCCACATGCCCTACAACGTTACCACCCGCTCCATCGACAGCAGCGTCCTCTACCCCTGTTGTTTTATTATTGATCTCACCTTTTGAGACAAGATTGGTAGAGTTTTGCAATCCTACAAGACCAATTTTATTATATCCAGCCATACGTATTTGATTGAGTAAATCGATGACAGTACCATAATCAATTTCGCTATCCGCTTTGATTAAAATTTTTGCCTCTAAATTTTGCGTAGTTTCCCTCAACAAAGCTTCTCTCAAAGCTGCTTGTTCTACAAGATGATCACCAATGTAAAGAGAACGATCTTTTTGCAACGTAACATAAAGAGGTTCATCAGACTGAACCACTGAAGGTGCTTGAGTTATAGAAGGAAGCTGAACGGAAATGACAGACGTTGCCAAAGGCGCTGCAACCATAAAAACAATAAGCAACACCAATACAACATCAATAAAAGGGGTCACATTGATTTCGCTTTGCAACCCACTCTCGTCTATATCCCAATCATTATTAAGGCTTGCTTTCATTTTTTATGACTTTTCTGTTGTCTTTGTCTATCAAGTTCACGGCTCAAGAGCCTTTCAAGAGCAGCAGCGATATCGCCTAAATCACTGCGATAACCACTCAAAGCACGCATAAGGCTATTATACATAACAACGGCGGGAATAGCTACAAAAAGCCCAACAGCCGTTGCGAATAAGGCTTCAGCAATTCCAGGCGCCACCACATCAAGTCGCGTTGTTTGAGACTGAGCAATCCCAATAAAAGAATTCATAATTCCCCAAACAGTTGCAAAAAGACCAACAAAAGGAGCAATTGCGCCAATAGTTGCAAGAACAGCGCTTCCACATGCAACACGGCGTGTAGCAGCCAGCAAGCAGCGTGACAAAAGTGAATGAACCCTTTCTTTTAAACCTTCATGAACATCACGAGCCTTAGCATCGCGAACATCGCGGGAAACATCTTCATATTGATTGCTCTCCTCATAAAAGAGAATATCTTCAATCGTTTGTGCACTTTCCCCTGTACTGTTTTTTTCACCAGAGCTTTCGTTTATCCCTTCAGGAGCAGAAAAATGAACCTGTTGTGCAGAAAGATACACCTCTTTAAGAACTTCTTTGAGAAAAAACACACCAGCTCCTTTACTTTCTTTCAAGCTAGCTGCCAAACGCGTAAGAGTCTGAGCATTTAGAACCAATTGAAGTTCATGACGTACTCTTCGTTTTACCAAAGTGATCTCAACAATTTTCACAAAAGCAATTGTCCAAGACATAAGTGAAGCAAGTAACAAAATAATGATAACGGCTTTCACCACCCAATCAGCAGCCATAAACATAGAAAAAGGAGAAAAATCATGCACTATCAATACAGAAGACATATTATCTAAAGGGACTGTTTTATCTAAAGGGACTGTTTCAGATTCCATTTTTATCTCACATTCTTGTGCTCTTATCTTTATTTATGAGCTGGATCGTCACCCCGCATAGCATCACTGTTCCACAATGCCACGACCCTTTTAACGTCACTTTTGTATTTCTCTTAAAAAATAAAACTTGATAAATCAAGTATAGTTTTATTTCATAAGCTCTCTCTTAATTCTAAAGAAATTACTCAAGAAATTTTTCTCTAACAATTCAACAAGTTTATCTTACCCAATCAATTTATTGCATAAATTAGGCAAAATGATAAATTTACAAGAAGTATCGCATATAATATTTTAATTTATAAGAATAATTTATCATCGTTCCTGTTAAATAAATCTCTCATATCGCAAAGCTTTTCTCATTTCAGCAGCTCTTTTAAAGCCAACAAAATATTTGCTTACATGAAACAAGCAGCAAAAATATCATAAAACTCTTGAAGAAAAGGATATGCACATCTCTAACAACCCGCGCACTGAAGTCCCTCTCCTATCCTAAAATAAAAATATACCTTACGTTTAAAAAAAGAACTATCGCAATATCTTAAACTGACCAAAAGTATCATGGGGAGCAAGTGTTGCCCCCAAATACATAGAGAGCAAAAAGCCGCAATATTATTTTCTTTTTCTTCTTCAAAAGCATAAAAATGACATTACTTCTGCCGCAAAATCGCAACAACGATGTTTTTTACCTGTCACAAGCTTAAAAAATAAACCTCAACACGCTTTTTAAAAAACTATTATAAAAAAAACTGCGCCACGAGAAACTGAAGAATGGTGCTAAATTCCTGCAAAAGCATAAAAGCATATAAGACAATTCTCAACAAATACGCCCCCTTTACAGACAAAGCATATCGTATAGGAAAGATTTATTTTATCAAAAACAGTTTTAAATTCGACAAAATGAAAGGAACCAAAAAAAGCTTTTGGCGTTACTCAAGCAGTGAAAATTTTCACTCCAATGCAAATGATCACTATGAACACATCAATACAAATATAATGAATCAAGAGGGATAAAATATCATGGCCCATAATAAAACAACACAGCACGATAAAACAGCCGTAGAAAAAGACCTACAAGGACAATTAGAAAAGTTACGCACTGAAATTTCAGGGATTACCTCAACCCTAACAGATCTTGGTGCAAACAAATTCAACGCCGCCAAAGACAAAGCGGAAAAACTATATCACTCAGCGAAAGAAAGTGGTGAAGACATGATGTCTCAAGCAAAAGACAAAATCAGTGATCTTGAACAAACCATGAATCAATGCGTTCGCAAAAATCCTGGCAAAAGCGTTTTGTTTGCCGCAGGGGTTGGTTTTATTCTTTCTCAATTACTACGTCGTTAAGCAATGCACAAGTTTATCGCTCCTCTTTTAAACCATCTTGTCGGTGGAGGGCTTAAAAGCACAGTCAAGCAAGTACGCCTTCAAGCAATTTTTTATGGGTTTATTGGCATTTCATTCTTCATGTCTTTGTTTTTTTTATGTACCATCGGTTTTATTGCGTTATGTTCTGTTATGAAGCCTCTTGCTGCCGCTAGTATCATGTTTTTAATTTGTCTTTCTCTTGCGGGATTAGGTCTTATTATCAGTCGCGTTCTCAAAACTTATCAACGCTATGACCAACAAAAAAAGACAGAAGAACAACGCCACAAACTGATGACAGATGCAACTGTTTCCAGCCTTGCAGCTCTCAGTCAACATCTCCCTTTTGCCAAATTGAGTGTTCCCATTCTCGGACTTGCAACTTATTTTTTGTGGAAAAAAGATAAAAAAGACCGCTTTTCCGAGTAAAATATGTAAAACTGTCACTCTAAATCCCCCCCTCAATGTGCTTTCTTTTATAACAAAAGAAAGCACATTTTTTTCCTCATAGTCTCTTTAGCTTCTTCAAGTGCCTGAAAAGAAATCCCCTTCATTTTGAATAAAAATTCCATAGAACCGCTTCCCTTTCAGATGTCCCCATTTTTCATAAACATGGCAACATGAGGCAAAGCTTGCATTAAAAGTTCTGGTTTGATTTGAAGCAATTGGTTGCTTTTTGAAGGCAAGGTATTTTCAGTTTTACCTTTTCTCTATTTTTTCATAAGCCTTTTTTCATGACCATAGGTCACATCAGTAGTTTGCGTGTGTTCAGATTTTACTGAACACTCATTTTTGTTACAATGACTATTTTGTTTAGGGGAAAAAACACGCTCCCACATAGTGCTGTAGTAAGCAACCTATCAAAAAGCAAGCTTTAAACCCAACAAATTTCCATAACGAGCGTTGTCCACCAAGGACCGTGTGGATTATAATTAACTTTTTTCTGATAAGATTCGCAGTAGAGTATTGTCTTCATTAAAATTAAATAGCGCTTAAGAGGACGCTTTTTCAATAATGGTCAATGGGATTATAGCTTCCATGATCTCTTCGCCAATCTTCAGGTGTTTCAAATTTGCTTGACCACAAGCCTCTTTTTGCTTTTTGAGCCGCAGATTGTAAGTTTTTATAGTCTGCGGGTGATGGGAAATTATGCTGATCTTTTGTCAAAACCATCAACCCTTCTGTCAGCCCCAACTGTGCAAGATCAACCCCATCCACAAAACATTGTGCATAATGAACCTGTTGAATGACACGTGCTTGGCGACACGTAACATTTTTATCAATTGTTTTTGAGACAAGCCACGCGGTGACGAAAGCACCACATGGCCACTTAATTCCATTGCGTGAGGCAAACTGTCGTGTTTCACAGGATTCCACACCATATAGTCGAATATTGCGGACGATCTTTTTTCTCCATCCCTCATCTACGAGCGTGATCATTTTAAAGGTAACACCACTCGTTACCTGTATAGCACCGGAATAGACTGGTACATTTTCTTCATAAAATTGTGATGCGAATGGTTCTGGGTGCAAAGCCGCATCTTGTTGGTTTACATCGTGTTGGTTTTTGTAATCGGTCAATTTTAACTTTGGATTTTGAACGGGGGTTTCTATTGTTTTTTCTGGTCCTTTAAAAAAAGAAGATTGCATAAATTTTTCAGTATGCTGATTCAAATAAAAGATTACAGCAAAAATAATAATAGACGTTAAGATAAGATATTTAAGCACTGATCGAAAACATTTTGAAAGTATCATTTTGAATATTACTATATTTTATTGTTCATTAACTGAGAAAAGATTAAATATTGTTAATTTATAGATAGAAAAATTTATTTTTTTCATTTATATGATTCCCGATTAATATTTTAATTATTAATTTTATGATTAACTTAAACATAAAGCGGGGGAATTTTCATGAAAAACATGAATTATTCGTTCAGTCGTGAACAAACCTTAGAAAAAGGTCTTTTATCCAATACACAAAAGAAATGGTTAACAACAGCATTGATGCTGTTTATTGCCTTCATTGTACTGAGTGAACCAGCATTTGCTGATGGCGGCTTCGGAAAAGTTGAAACTGCTCTTCAAAAAATAATTGAAGCTTTAACAGGAAACATTGCAAGATCGATTGCAACGATTGCGGTTGCTGGTATTGGGCTTGCCTGGATTGCTGGTTATGTTGAAATGCGTAAAGCTTTTTTTGTTTGTGTTGGCATCGGCATTGTTATGGGTGCATCGCAAATCGTATCAATGCTTTCCTAATTAAACTTTGCCTTTCAAAGCCATGAAAGAGCACGAAAAGCTAACAGAAGATACGCTATTTCTTGCTTGCACACGCCCTGCCATGATTGCAGGTGTGACGGTGGAAGCTATGGGATTAAATGGGATAGGAACGATGATATTGTTCATTATGGCAGGCAATATTTTTCTTCTAACCTTTGGTGTGATGCTGCATTTCATATTCAAGGAAATCCTAAAGCATGACCATAACAAATTTCGTATTCTTCTGACATGGCAAAAGACAAGTATTTTTGCCAGAAATTCGAGTCTATGGGGTGGGGGAAGTATTTCTCCATTACGATTAATTCGTAATTATGAGGAATTATAATGAAAACAACAGAGCGGAAGCGTGAAAAGCAGCCAGAGGCGATTATCCCTTACGTGCGCCATGTTAACAAGCATATCATTGCGCTGGATTCACGCGCTCTCATGAGCGTTATTAAACTTGAAGGGATTAACTTTGAGACAGCGGATATTATTGATCTGAATGTGCTTCACGAACAACTCAACAATCTGTTTAAAAACATTGCGGATGAACGGATAGCGCTTTATAGCCATATTATCAGAAAGCGTGAAACGATTTATCCGGATGGCACTTTTAGATCAGCATTTGCCAAGCAATTAGATGATAAATATCGCGAGAGGATGGTTTCTCAGGAGCTTTATCGCAATGATCTTTATCTTTCGATTTTGTGGAATCCACACGTTGATCAAACGGATAAATTAGTGGAGTTTTTCAAACGTTTAGGCAAAGCCAAGCAAGACAAGACAGAAGTTGATGCGGAATCCATTCGCAAACTTGAAGATATTACCACAGATCTTATTCAAAATTTAGAGCGCTATGGTGCAAGAAGATTGAGTCTTTATGAACATGAAGGCAATATTTATTCGCAGCAAAGTGAGTTTATCCACCAATTGGTGGGAGGTCGTCGTGAACGTATCCCTCTCACATGGGGGACGATAGCTTCGACTGTTTACTCAGACCGTCTTATTTTCGGGAAAGAGATCATAGAAATACGCACTGAGTCAGGACAGAGATTTGCGGGCATGTTTGGCTGGAAAGAATATCCAGCAAAAACCAGGGTAGGCATGGCGGATGGTTTGCTCACCCTTCCCTTTGAATTTATTTTCACCCAATCTTTTGTTTTCAAGAGCAAAAATGCTGCCAAACAGATTATGGGGCGCAAACAGAATCAAATGGTCAATGCGGGAGATCGAGCAGGTTCACAAATTATGGAACTGGATGATGCGCTTGATGATCTTGAATCCAATCGTTTTGTTTTAGGGGAACATCATTTATCATTGGCAGTTTTTGCTGATACGCCGCAAGAGTTAGCGGATAATCTTGCCAAAGCGCGTTCTCGTCTTACAGATGGTGGGGCTGTCATTGCGCGGGAAGATTTAGGGTTAGCGGCGGCTTGGTGGGCACAATTGCCTGGCAATTATGCTTATCGCACGCGTTCTGGTGCGATAACAAGCCGCAATTATGCAGCGCTTTCTCCATTTCATTCCTTTCCGGTTGGGAAAATAGATGGCAATGTATGGGGACCAGCGGTCGCACTAATGAAGACCTCTGCTGGTTCACCGTTTTATTTTAACTTTCACTTTGGAGATTTAGGCAATACGTTTGTTTGTGGTCCCTCTGGTTCTGGGAAAACGGTTATTGTTAATTTTCTTTTAGCACAACTTCAAAAGCATGATCCCAATATGGTCTTTTTTGATAAAGATCGCGGAGCAGAACTTTTTGTCAGAGCGGGTGGTGGCACTTATATGCCTTTGAAGAATGGTAAACCAACAGGTATAGCGCCACTTAAGGGTTTAGACTATAACAATCCAGCAGATAGAGTTTTTTTACGGCAATGGATTATCAAGCTTGTTTCTTCTGAAGATCAAAAGATCAGTGAATCAGAAAGACAAGATATTTCTGCTGCTGTTGACCAACTTGCCTTATTACCCAAAGAACAACGGACAATATCGGCCTTACAAATGTTTTTTGACACCACGCATAGAGAGGGGATAGCGGGTCGTTTAGAGAGATGGTGTAAAGGCAATGCCTTAGGGTGGGTTTTTGACAATCCTGATGATGACATTGGCATTGATGCAAAATTTATTGGTTATGACATGACGGATTTTTTAGACAATAATGAAATTCGTCCACCCTTGATGATGTATCTTTTTCATAGAATTTTGTCTTTGATTGATGGGCGTCGTATTATCATTGTCATTGATGAGTTTTGGAAAGCCTTAGAGGATGATTCCTTTAAAGCCTTTGCGCAAGACAGGCTGAAGACTATTCGTAAACAAAATGGTTTGATGTTGTTTGCGACGCAATCTCCCAAAGATGCGATTAATTCAACCATTGCGCACACCATTATAGAGCAATGCCCAACACAGATTTATTTTCCCAACCAGAAGGGCAATCATGGGGATTATGTAGAAGGTTTTAAATTATCGGACAGAGAATTTAACCTGATACAAGCAGAATTAAGCCGTGAGTCACGGCGTTTTCTCATCAAGCAAGGACAAAGTTCAGTTGTTGCAGAACTGAACTTACGGGGCTTTGATGATGAAATAGCCATTTTAAGTGGCACCACCAAGAACATTGAACTTTTAGAGACCATTATGGATGAAGTTGGACAATCTCCAGAAAAATGGCTTCCTATTTTCCAAGAAAGGTCAAAACAATGAAAAAACTTTTATTGGCAACAGCCGTCTATGCAGCTTCATTTGGCTTTCAAACAAATGCCTTTGCCATCGTGGTATTTGATCCCACAGCTGCTGCAAAATTGGCTGATCAATATAAACAAGCATTAAAGCAGTTCGAACAAGGCAAACAACAGCTTGATCAATTGAAAGGTCAGCTTAAACAATTGCAAGATCTCTCTAAATCCTTAAATGTCAAGCCTGACATCTCTGAATTGAAAGACATGTTTAACAAGCAAGGGAGCAGTGGCGCCCTGCCTTCTGACTTTAACCACTTTCAACAATCGATGGGCAGTGGCGGCGGTGGCAGCGGTGGCGGCGGCGGTGGTGGCAGCAAAAACACGCAAAAATGGCAAGAAGAACTCTTATACAAAGAGCCCTCAGGCGGCGCTGGATCAAAAGAGGCAGCAGATGCTTTTTACGCACAAGAAGTGAAAAAAGCCGAACAGCGCGTAGTAGGAGAAGCGGCAAAAGGCCAAGACGTCTACGAAGAAGCCAGTGAAACACAAAAAAACATTAACAAGCTCCTTGATGAACTTGGAAGTACTAAAGATGCGGGTAAAATTCAAGGCATTCAAGCAAAATTAGCAGCAGTACAAGCAGACCTGCAAGCAAAAATACTCCAAATGCAAGCCGCCATGATGATTCAACAAGCAGAAGAAAAAGCGGCAGAAAGACGTGAAATGGAAGAATTTAAAGCACGAACCAAAGCTTTAGCCCAAAAAATGCGTGGTCAATAAACGAAAAAAAAGAGGGGCTTGAACATGAACAAGATCATCATAACAACATTGCTACTTTGCACAGGGCTCATCACGGCTGGTTGTGAAAAAACCTATAGCGTCGCTGAATTTAAAAAAGATGAAAAATTACGCAATGAGTGGACACCTAAATGTATGTGGAAAAAACCTTCTGAAACAGAATCTCCTCAAAATTGTGAAAACTTAGGAAAAGCAATAGACGAACTTGGTAAAGAATCCTTTCAAAAATATCTAAATAAATATCGTACAAATGACGATAAACAAAAAACGAAAGAACAATCTGAAAAGAAAGAGGACAGTAATTAAAGCATAAAAATTCAACTTAGTATGGAACGCGAAACCCGTACGATAAGGAGCGGAGGAAAACAATGGCAGCGTATGATATATTTACCATGATAGACAACGGGTTGATGGAGCCACTTACAGAGACAACGAATAGCACCATTACACATCGCTATTGCGCTTTAGCTGCTCAACTCAAAGAGGTTTATGCACTTTATAATATATTTATGGCAACAATATGTCTGTGCTCTAGATTTATCATCAATGGTTATAAAAAACCGATAACACAAGCAGAATTTAAAGATTGTGCTCAAACTTTAAAAACTGAAAGGAAAAAGGGGGAATATTGATGAATAAAGTTCTCATAACAACATTACTACTTTGCACAGGGCTCATCACCGCTGGATGTGAAAAAACCTATAGCGTCGCAGAATTTAAAAAAGATAAAAATTTACGCTTCGAGTGGGATGCTAGATGTGGATTTGCAGGAACTTCAAAAAATTGTGAAAACATGCGGTTAGCATTTTTAGAACTTCAGAAAGAATATGAAGCAAAAGCAGCAGAAAGAAGTCGTAAAATTGCAGAAGAAAATCGTAAAAGAGAAGAAGAAGATATAGCTGAAATGAGAGCCAGACTTAAAAAAATGGAAGCTAACACTAAAAAAAAATTAGCTGAACAAGAAGCAAAACGACGCGCTGAAGAAGAACAGGAAGCAAAAGAACGGGCGGCAGAAGAACAACAAAATAACCATTAAGACATAATGAAGAGCGGAGCATCTCAATGGCAGTAGAAAGCAAAGGCATATTCACTAAGATAGACAATATGTTGATGGATTCCCTTACAAGGACAATGGATAACGCCATTACACATCGCTATTGCGCTTTAGCTGCTCAACTTAAAAAGCTTCGTGCACTCTATATTTATGGCAACAATATGTCTGTGCCCTAGATTTATCATCAATGGTTATAAAAAACCGATAACACAAGCATAATTTAAAGATTGTGCTCAAACTTTAAAAACTGAAAGAAAGAATGGGAAATATCTATGAATAAAGTTCTCATAACGACATTACTACTTTGCACAGGGCTCATCACCGCTGGATGTGAAAAAACCTATAGTGTTGCAGAATTTAAAAAAGATAAAAATTTACGCTTAGAGTGGGATGCTAGATGTGGATTTGCAGGGACTTCAAAAAATTGTGAAAACATGCGGTTAGCATTTTTAGAACTTGAAAAAGAATATGAAGCACAAGCAGAAGAAAGAGAGCGTCAAGCGGAAGAGAACGATCGCAAAAGATATGAAGAATTTATGGCGAAACAAAAAGCTGATCTTGAAAAAATGGAGGCTCATACTAAGAAAATACTAGCTGAACAAGAAGCAAAACGACGTGCTGAGGAAGAACAAGAAGCAAAAGAGCGCGCGGCAGAAGAACAACAAAATAACCATTAAGACATAATGAAGAGCGGAGCATCTAAATGGCAATAGTAACCAAAGGCATATTTACTGACATAGATGATACTGTAATGGATCCCCTTACAAAAATAATGGATAGCACCATTACACACCACTATTGCGCTTTAGCTGCTCAACTCAAAAAGCCTTGTGTATTTTAGGCTTATATTTATGGCAACAATATGTCTGTGCCCTAAATTTATCATCACTGGTTATAAAAACCGATAACACAAGCATAATTTAAAGATTGTGCTCAAACCTTGTAAAACTGAAAGAAAGAAGGGGAAATATCTATGAATAAAGTTCTCATAACAACATTGCTACTTTGCACAGGGCTCATCACAGCTGGATGTGAAAAAACCCATAGCGTCGCAGAATTTAAAAAAGATGAAAAATTACGCTTAGAGTGGGATGCTAGATGTGGATTTGCAGGAACTTCAAAAAATTGTGAAAACATGCGGTTAGCATTTTTAGAACTTGAAAAAGAACGTCAGGCAAAAGCTAAAGAAATATGGAACTCTACATTTGGGATAAAAGAGCGTACTGAGGAAGAACAAAAAGCAAAAGAACAAAATAATAATTAAATTATAAAAATACACAACGAATAGCGAAGTATCTAAATGGCAATAGTAACCAAAGGCGTATTTTCTTATATCGACAATATGTTAATAAATCCCATTACAAAAACAATGGATAACATCTATTGCGCTTTAGCTGCTCAACTTAAAGAACCTTACAGACTATACAATAGATTTATGGCAAGATTATGTCTCTGACCTAGATTTATCATCACTGGTTATAAAAACCGATAACACAAGCAGAATTTAAAGATTGTGCTCAAAACTTGTAAAACTGAAAGGAAAAAGGGGAAATATCGATGAATAAACTTCTCATAACAACATTGCTGCTTTGCACTGGAATTATCGCTGCTGGATGTGAAAAAACCTATAGCGTCGCAGAATTTAAAAAAAATCCAAAATTATTTGATGAATGGGTCACGAGATGTGGAGGGATAGGAACTTCAAAAAATTGTGAAAACCTAAGAGTAGCAGGCGCTGAACTTGAGAAAGAACGTCAGGCAAAAGTTGAAGAAGAAAATCGCAAAAGAGATGAAGAATTTATGGCTAAACAAAAAGCTTGGATTGAAAAAATGAGAGCAGAAACTCAAAAAAAATTAGCTGAACAAAGAGCAAAGCGACGTGCTGAGGAAGAACGAAGAGAAAAAGAACGGGCGGCAGAAGAACAACAAAATAACCATTAAGACATAATGAAGAGCGGAGCATCTCAATGGCAGTAGAAAGCAAAGGCATATTCACTAAGATAGACAATATGTTGATGGATCCCATTACAGACGCAATGGGTAAAACCATTGTTAATCTCTCATCAAGCTTAGGTGCTCCGCTTAAGCTGTCTTGTACAATCTACATTATATTTATGGGCTACAATATCATCTATGGGCGTTCTTCCATGCCCTTATGGGAATTTATAGTGACAACTTTCAAACTCGGCATCGTTGTTTCACTTGCCACAAACGCCGATGTTTATAATGAGTGGGTCAGTGGTATATTTTTCCATGATCTGCCGAATGCCATTTCAAATGTCACACAAGGAGCACATGTGGATCGAAATGTATGGGACAATATGATAGGCAAAGCTGGAGCACAGGTTTTGGACGCAGCAAACCAGTACACAGGTCTGACTCAAATGGGGAAGTATATCGCGACATGGATTGCTGGTTTTATCTGCCTAGTTGCTGCTATCTTTTTTTGTCTAGTCGGTTTTGTTGTTTCATTATTTGCTAAATTGGGTTTGTTTCTTGTCCTATCAATAGGACCACTCTTCATAAGCCTCTATATGTTTTCCTCAACCAGAAAATTCACAGAAGCATGGTTAGGGCAAGTTGCAAACTTCATCATTTTATATGTGTTAGTCGTGCTGCTTGGTGGTTTATATGTTAACATTTCAATGAACGTTTTTTCAGAAGGTATTAAAGATATCTTCACTACTTTAATTCAGTTCTTGGTTGTTGGTCTTGGTGGTATTTACCTTTTCCTCAGACTCCCTGATATCGCATCAGCTTTAGCCTCTGGGGGGGCTTCTCTTACAGGCTCAGCACCAGTTGCTAAAGCAACGGCTCAACTAAGTGGACGAGCTGCTAATGCAGCAACAAGGGGCATTAAAAAATTAGCATCACTATTAAAAAAGGTCTAAGTTCAAATGCGGGAATTAAAAAAAATTGGGGTAATCTTACCGTTTCTCTTTCTCAGTGGCTGTATGTCTTCACCAAACACGCTGAAGTCACTGCCAAAATGTGATGGATATTCTAAGCGACCGCTCAACAAATCGATGTGGAATTGGGAAGGGAAAAACCCCACGCCCACGCCCATCATCATCAGTAACAACACCACCCCATCCGTGAAAGAGGGGAAGCTGGAAATGCTTCTGGCACAAAAATTAACGGATGAAGAAATAAAATCCTACAAAGATTGCGGGCAAAAGGCATGAAAGAAAAAGACGTAGAACAATATATTGCCGAAGCGCGCTCGTTTGATCAAGACCGCATGCTCGCTTCACGCCGCACCACCCGCGTCTCCCTTACCATTGCCGGCATCGCGGTTGCTGTTGCAATAATGTCTTCTCTCGCGGTCATCACCCTCACGCCCCTTAAAACCGTGGAACCCTTTGTCATTCGCGTCGACAATTCAACCGGCATTGTTGAAGTCGTAGAAGCCTTAAAAGAAGGTCCCACAAACGTCGACGAAGCCATCACACGCTACTTCGCCGCAAAATACGTCCGCTGCCGTGAAGGCTTCACCACAGAAGAAACACAACATAATTTCCAAACCGTCTCTCTTCTTTCTTCTTCTGAAGAACAGCAAAGATTTGCCAGCTGGTATGGAGCAAGAAACCCCCAAAGCCCTCAAATTCTCTATAAACATGCCGCCGTTACAATAACAATAAAATCAATCTCCTTTATCAATGATGATGTCGCACAGGTACGCTATTATAAAACCGTCCGTGATAACGAGAACAACAAAGAATTTATCACACACTGGGTCTCAACACTTACCTTTGAATATATCAATGCCCCTATCTCTGTCCAAAACCGTTTAATAAATCCTCTAGGGTTTATTGTTAATGAATATAGAACCGATCCGGAAGTGGTCAACTGATCATGAAAAAAAAATTTCTTTTTCTCATTCTCAACATGGCTGTTGCCTTTTCTTTGATGAATATAAGCCATGCCAGTGTTTTTCCCACCCGCGCGCCCAACGATAGCCGCATTCGCTTTATTAATTATGATGCTTATAATGTCACTAAAATTATTGGCTCCATACGCTCATCCGTACAAATAGAATTTTCTGCCAATGAAGAAATTGCTCATGTAGCGATTGGCAACAGCGTTGCATGGGAAGTTGCACCAGCGGGTAATATTCTTTTTCTAAAGGCAAGAGAAGTCCAACCCATTACCAATCTCCAAGTCGTCACCACAAAGCTTGATGGCTCAAAGCGCTCTTATCAATTTGAACTCATCATTAAAGATGGAGAAATTTCCTCTGGACAAGAAACATATTTCCTTGTGAAATTCCGCTACCCACAAGAGGAAGCAGAACAAAGAAGACTTGCAGCCCTTATGCGACAAGAAAAAAAACAATCCCAACAGATTGATGGTATCTTCAACGCTTCTGAAACCTATGGACCACGCAATTGGGCTTACACCGCTCAAGGCTCTATCACTCTTGAACCCTCCTCTGTTTATGACAATGGCAAAACAACAACATTTACATTTCCCGACAACCAAGAAATCCCTGCCATTTACATTGTCAACAATGATGGTACAGAATCGCTGGTTCCCAAAACCACAAGAGGCAACATGGTGATTATCCATGCCATTAGCGCACG
>NZ_JBHIQP010000003.1:81121-108328 GCF_042196625.1 Bartonella sp. AC535YNZD
CGTTAATCCAGGAACCGGAACCACCTCACCAGCTGTTGAACGTAAAATTGCATCAGATCTTTAAATAAGCGGGAATTGAAGGGGACAAAACATGAGTGATAAATCAATCATCGAAGATCGAGACACTATTAGGGATAGCGGAACAACAGCATTGTCTTTTCCCGACAACCAAGAAATCCCTGCCATTTATATTGTAAACAATGATGGTACAGAATCGCTGGTTCCCAAAACCACAAGAGGCAACATGGTGATTATCCATGCCATTAGCGCACGCTTCACCCTAAGACAGGGAAAAAATGTCCTATGCGTCTTTAACGAAGCCTATCAACCCAAAGGCGTTAATCCAGGAACCGGAACCACCTCACCAGCTGTTGAACGTAAAATTGCATCAGATCTTTAAATAAGCGGGAATTAAAGGGGACAAAACATGAGTGATAAATCAATCATCGAAGATCGAGGATCTATTGGAGATGGCAAAAACAATAGCGCCAAAACCGCCGGCAAAAAAATAGTTGTCGCAATAGCTTGTATAGGAATCTGCGGCTATGTCCTCTGGAACATCTTATCCACCCCCACAGAACAAAAAGACACTGCAAAAGCTCATAAAAAACAAGAACAAAGCTTTCACAATTCCCTCGCCCCTTTAGAGCTCGTCCCCTCTGACCCGCGTGCAAACATAGCGCCAATAACCTTACCACCCCCACAACCACTCGCACAAGAACCGAAAAAAGATGATCCCTTACTTGATGCCGCAAGACGCGCCCCCGTTCTTGCTTTTGCCAAAGGCTCTAGGTCTCAATTAAAAGACATTGTCAACACGACTCTCAATCCCTTTGAAAAATTCAATACCCTTGAAAATCTCGCCAATATGAAAAATTCCTCTGCCCTTCAAGACACACAAAATTTTGCGACCCTATTAAAGCCTACCAAAACAGAAGAAGCAAAAGCAAAAGCAAAACTCATCGGCAATAGAAACTTTATCATCGCCATGGGAACCTCTATTCCCTGTATCTTAGAAACGGCATTAAACAGTGAGCAACCAGGCTTTGCAAGCTGCATTATTAACCGTGATATCCTCTCCGACAATGGTCGCGTTGTTTTACTTGATAAAGGAACTCAAGTGATTGGCGAATACCGCGGAGGGATAAAACAAGGTCAATCCCGCCTCTTTGTTCTCTGGACAAGAGCAAAAACTCCAACCGGTGTCATCATCGACCTTGCCTCACCCGCAACAGACAGTTTAGGAAGAGCTGGTTTTGATGGCAACATCAACACCCATTGGTGGGAACGCTTTGGCTCTTCCCTTTTGTTGACCGTTATTGATGGTGCCACAACAGTTTTAACAAATAAAATAGTAGGCAATTCCAATAAAGGAGGTTCAAACAACTCTGGAGGCGGCGGTTTTGAAGGCGCAAACAACACTGGAAAAGAAGCCGCCAGTATTGCCCTTGAAAATCAAATCAATATCCCTCCTACCTTAGAAAAATTTCAAGGCGAACTGGTCAACATTTTCGTAGCAAAAGATCTCGATTTTTCCTCTGTTTATAAATTAACCATCACAGGAAAAAAGAGAAACGCTTTCTCGCGTTCTACGCCAGGCTATTCCTTTTTTTAATTCTCACGTTCAGAGTATATTATGCCAACAGCAAAAAACATAGAACGAGCCTCTATCGTTTTAACAAAATTAAAAATCTTAGATGACTTCCTCAATGATGAGAATTTATTTGAGATTGTTGTCAATCGCCCAGGCGAAGTGATTGTTGAGGGTCCAAATGGTTGGCAAACCCACATCTTAAAAGAGCTAACCTACAGCGAACTAGAAGGGATTGCGAAAGTTGTTGCTGCCTACACAACACAAAAAATTAGTGTAGAAAATCCCGTTCTTTCCGCAACACTGCCCAATAACGAACGCATACAAATTGTCATGCCCCCTGCTGTTGCCCCCAACACCATGAGCATGACAATTCGTAAACCTTCATCACGCACTTTTTCTCTTGAAAGTCTACACGAAAACCAGCTATTTTCTGTCACCAGAAACGTCAGTTTTACCCCCCTTGAACAAATGACAAAACGGGCAAGTGAACTCTCTGATACAGAAAAAGAGCTAACAGATCTCTTTATCGCCAAAGACTTTTGTACATTTTTAGAACGCGCTGTTGTTACACAACAAAATATCTTAATCTCTGGAAAAACCGGTTCTGGTAAAACAACCCTCTCCAAAGCTTTAATTGCAAAAATCCCTGAATATGAACGCATTCTCACCATAGAAGACACGCCCGAGCTTGTCGTTCCACACACAAACAAAGTGCAGCTCTTTTATTCAAAAGATAATCAAGGCTTAGCAAAAGCTGGAGCAAAAGAACTGCTTGAATCTGGATTGCGTATGCGCCCCGACAGAATTCTTTTGCAAGAGCTGCGTGATGGTACAGCCTTTTACTATATCCGTAATGTCAATTCCGGTCACCCAGGTTCTATCACCACCGTTCATGCCTCAACAGCACTCGCCGCCTTTGAACAAATGACCCTTTTAGTCAAAGAAAGTGACGGGGGTGGTAATTTAGCACGCGACGATATCCGCGGCTTATTAATCTCGATGATAGATGTCATCATCCAATGTAAACGTTTGGAAGGAAAATTTCGTGTAACAGAAATTTATTACGACCCTTTCAAGCGCCGTGATGCTTTTTAAAAAAAACGATACCCTCCCCCTCTTATGCCAATAGAGATTTTTTAAGAGCACAATTGATCGCTTCAGGTTCATTTTCAATGATTGAAAGTAACAAACGAGAAAAAGTATCTATAGAATATCGTCCCTGTTTCCAATCACGAATGCGCCTTACAGAAAAACCAAAACATGCCGAAAATGATATCTATAACCCTATATTTTTTCTGATTTTTTTGACATCAATGTTTGCAAGGATATGGCTACCAAATTTTATGACATCCACTTCACCTTTAGCATAAGAACAAAGTATTGATTTATATAGATAATTTATCGTTATTCAACTTGAATTAGAACCCTGAATATCGTACAATTCTCTCATTTCAAACCTGCTTATCTTGAAACAATCAAAATCACTTGCTTACACACTAAAAGCGGATAGTCCATGTGAAAAAACCGTACAAGAAAGAATTAAAAATGGCTCTTATGAACCCTCTCTAATGCCAAGGGCTATCGCAGCACTCACAAGCTGGCAAAGTGTGTGACGGTGCACCGGCTCGCTTCTTCAAAAACGTAAAGATGGAGGTGTTCAATGGCTTTATCGTTATACCATTCATGGTCGGCGCCATGAAAAGGGCCTGGGTGCCTTAAGAAATGTTTCTTTAAAACAAACCCGTGAAACTGCACACAATGGTGTGCTGTTTCACGTGAGGGTCGTAACCCCCATTAAGAAAGAGCTTCACAAGCTCCTTGTAATATACGCGATCCTACTTTATTTGCCTTATCCATTATTTTTTCCTTTCGATATTCGTTTAAGAGTGCAGTTAAAATTCACTTAAGTTCATTTCTTTCTAACTTACTAGCTTAATTAAATTTCCTTGAGATAATTTACTGTAAATATCTAAGAGAAACACCGGAATATTTTGACCACCAAAAAGGGTATAACCCTATATTCCCCACTTTTACCCTTATGCTTTGTTGGGAATCTAACTTTCCTTGCTCTCACCTCATTCCTTGCATAAAAACACCAGCATCTGGATTAGCAGCAATTTAAAAAAACAATATTAAATAATGCTTCAGGTGATATGCCTTCCTCTTTCGCACAAGTTAATTGACTTTCCCCCACACCTCAAAGGAGTGAGATTCCTACCCGCCACGAGCCTGTCAAAAGTCCAGCATCTCTCGGCGGCTTCCTGCTACTGACCACTCACGCGATTCACTTCATAGGCGCGACAGACAAACCTTGCCCTGAAATACTGATCACGATATCTAAAAACATTCAATATATAAAGCTTTTCATGGCTTATACCACCGCTCTAAACAACGGTGTTTTACGGCATAATAGGATAAGCTGTCGTTTCGATCATTGTTTGCATAATTGTTCAATATACGGAATCCCTGTAAATTATCAATAAAAATACGTGATACCCGTAACTATAATGATGTAAATTAAAAGCCAATTTTAAATGAATGATCAGAAGTATCAAATATCCAAATGACGAAATAAATCCTCCACATCTTTTACAAAAAAAACATCTTCTCCTCTTTCACTTTTCTCAAAAATTTCAAGCGTCTCGCATGCTGGCACCATCACACACTTTGCCAGCTCGTGAGTGTTGACAGCCCTTAGCACTAGAGAGGGCTCATAAGAACCATTTTTAGTTCTTTCTTGTACGGTTTTTTCCACATGGACTCCCCCCCGCTTGTGACGTGCAAGCAAATGATTTTGATTGATTCAACATGGAATAGATTTGAAATGAGAAAATTTTACGATATTAGGGAGCTAATTAAACTTGAAGAACGCTAAATTATCATTATAAATCAATATATTGTTTCATTAGGAACATACATATCAAACGACAAATCCCTTTTCATTGACAACTTTAATCAAAGCAATCCGTACAAAATAAGACACAGTAAGCCCTAGAGGCGCTAATATTTCATGGGCTTTTTTAAATTCTTATCTATACATGCTCGCACAATATCTCTTGAATTCACCGCTATATTTATAAGTAACCCTCCTTTAGTTACTCTTTAATGAGACCCCAAATGAGCTACAATAAAAAGTTTCTAATGCATTAGGTTTCTTGACCGTATCACATCTTTTGACTTTGTACGCACAGATGCGTTGTTGATCTCTTGTATATGTCTTTGTTGCAAAAATTGAACAGCTGTTTGAAGCTCGTTCACTAGCTTTTTATCCTGAAGTTGTTCTTTAGGGAGAACTTTTGATGAATCAAACCCATAGTTATGAAGTACATCCCAAGACAACATTAAAGACAAAATCACGAAACGACATCGCTTTATCAGTATAAATTGCCAAACCCTTTTTTATCTAATCTCTGATCCTCCCTTATATGCAATGTATAAAGGATAGATTTTCGCCATTACACGAATCCCAAAACTCCTTCATCAACGACTGTTTTTCTTGGATAACCGTTTTGACTGACTGCTCTCACCAGCTTTTTCTTCTATACAACTCAAGAATTTTCATCCCTCTCTCAAGATCTCCCCTCCTCTAGCACACACAAGCCTCCAAGCTTTAGTCTTTATTCTTTTTCTTCCCCTCAACCATCATAAGAAGCCTCCCCTTTATTCAAAGGTCACCCGCTTGAAGTCTACTCAACGTTAGAAATATCCCCTTATATTCCAACAAATAATTCCCGTAGCAAACTTCCCTTCTATCTCTCAAAAGATTCCCTGATTACTTACCTCACAGCATTCAAGATTCCTCAAAGCACAGCACCCACGTGTGCATCATGTTGCGTAATAACATCCATCAACTCTGTTACGACCGCATCCAACACTTCTCGTGCATCGCCTTCAGCCATAAGGCGGATAACCGGTTCAGTTCCAGAAGCACGGATAACGAGGCGTGCTTCTTTTCCCAACTTTTTCTCTGCTTGATCAATAGCCGTTTTAACAGGATTTTTTTTCAGGACATTTTTATTTTTAACCGTTAAATTTTTTAAAATTTGCGGTACAGGTTCAAACCGTTTACACAATTGGCTCATAGGACTTTGGCTTTCTTTCATACAGGCTAAAACCTGCAAGGCAGCCACCAAGCCATCACCCGTTGTGCCAAAATCACTGAGCACAATATGCCCAGAAGCCTCACCACCAACATTATATCCCTTTTGGCGCATGGCATCGACAACATAACGGTCTCCAACTTTTGTCCTTACAAGGTGCAACCCTTTGCCGTTCAAGAAACGCTCTAGTCCAAGATTTGACATAATTGTTGTAACAACACCATTGCACCGTAATCGTCCCATTTTATGCCAATTTTCAGCAATTACAGCAATCAACTGATCTCCATCAACCGTTTGTGCTTTTTCATCAACAATGAGAACACGATCTCCATCTCCATCAAGAGCAATACCCACATCAGCACGTACTTCATGCACTTTTCGTTTTAAAGAACTTAAATCGGTTGACCCACATTTTTGATTAATATTGGTACCATTTGGCTCATCATGAATAGCAAAAACCTCAGCCCCCAATTCCCATAAAGCACGAGGAGCCGCTTTATAAGCCGCCCCATTGGCACAATCCACAACAATACGCACAGCATCCAAGCGAACATCGCGCGGCAGAGTTCGTTTGGCATATTCAATATAACGATAAATATCCCCTTCAACCCGTTTTGCATAACCAATTTCGGCAGAACTTGCTAAAGATTTTGAAAGATCTGTATCGATTAATTGTTCAATTTTCGCTTCCATATCATCTGAAAGCTTAAAACCATCAGGACCAAAAAGTTTAATTCCATTATCATAGAAGGGATTATGAGAAGCAGAAATCATCACCCCAAGATCCGCGCGCAAAGAGCGGCAAAGCATTGCAACAGCAGGTGTTGGCACTGGACCCAATAAAAAAGCTTCCATCCCCGCAGCAGTCAATCCTGAAACCAAAGCGTTTTCCAACATATAGCCCGATAATCGTGTATCCTTTCCAATCACCACACGACGTGATTGATGTTGTGAGCGGAATAAAACCCCTACCGCCATCCCTACCTTCATAGCAAAATCGGGTGTCATCGGAAATGAATTGGCTTTCCCCCGAATTCCATCTGTACCAAAATATTTTTGTACCATACCTCTTTCCTTTAATATCTACTTTTTCCCTTTGACTTTTTTAAACCCCTAAAAGCCCCCTTGGTACAATAGTCCTCCTCTCCCCGTATAAAATCAGATCATTGATCTTAAACCTTCATGCATTTAGACAATCAAGCCCCCTATTCACCATCTACACATCTAAACCACTCTCAAACAATTATGTTACACCCTCACACATAAAAGAAATATTATCTCCTCAAAATGCTCTACACATCCCTTTAACACAACCAACGGATAATCTCACACACTTGCTAAATCCGTAAAGAAACTCAGCACCAAACCTCATACCCTACCAAATCAGCAAGAAAATCTATCACCTAACCTTACAACCCCTACCACATTAGAAAAGCAACAGTACACCTCGCCTTGTAGCATGCTAAAGCCGTCATCATACAACGGCTTTGCTTAATTTTTTTGCTTCCATATTTTTGCAAATATTGCAAGAAAGGCGCAAACAAAGCTTGCGCCTTTCTCAAAAAATTTAGAAGTTTTCCTAAAACATCGTCACTCAAGCGTTCTTAAAAGGCTCCTATTTTCCTTTATCATGTCCCACCGTATTTGACTTTTTTTCTGCACTGCTTTTACTTTTAGAGCGGTTGACTGATTTTGTGGTACCTTTTGTGCTTTGCGCTTTTTTCTCAGTCTCATCCGATTGCACTTTTTTAGACTGAAGCTCCTTAGGTTCAACATCACTGGATTTTGCTGTTTTCTTCCCTACAGCTCCCTCTGCCTTACCCTCTTCTAGTTTATCAGTCTCTACCTTATGAGTTGCTATTTTAGGCGCTGTTTCAGCGTCTTTTTCCTCTGCGCCTGCTGTCTCTACCCTCACTGTTCCAGTTTTCGGAACAGAGGATCCCCGTGGTGCAGCATTCTCATCTTTCTGTGTGCGTGAAGGAGGCTTTCCTGCAATAACTTCGTTAATTTCAGCTCCCGTTAAAGTCTCATATTCCAACAAACCTTGTGCCAAAGCAAACCATTCTTTTCTTTTTGTTTTCAAAATTTCTGTAGCATTTTTATAGGCATCATCAATAAGCTTACGCACTTCCATATCAATCATGCGCGCTGTTTCTTCAGAAACGTTTTGTGTTCGCGCAACAGAATGACCCAAAAAGACTTCATCTTGGTTATCTCCATAAGCAACATTCCCAAGCAGATCAGAAAATCCCCATCGTGTGATCATTGCGCGCGCTAATTTGGTTGCTTGTTCAATATCAGAAGAAGCACCGGAGGTGATATTTTCCTTTCCAAATTTCAATTCTTCAGCCACACGTCCACCCATCATAATGGCCAGACGAGAAATCATCCAACGATAACTCATGGAATAGCGATCACCTTCAGGCAATTGCATCACCATTCCCAAGGCCCTTCCCCTTGGGACAATTGTTGCTTTGTGGACAGGATCAGCAACTGGCACATTAAGAGCCACAATAGCATGTCCTGCTTCGTGATAGGCAGTGAGTTCTTTTTCTTCTTGTGTCATAGCGGTTGAACGACGCTCAGCCCCCATCATCACCTTATCTTTCGCATCTTCGAATTCTTGCATTGTCACGACTCTTTTATTACGGCTTGCAGCCATAAGAGCAGCTTCATTGACCAGATTCATCAGATCCGCACCGGAAAATCCTGGTGTACCTCTTGCCAAAATCTTCAGATCAACGTTGGGCGCTAAAGGCACATTGCGCACATGCACTTTCAAGATTTGTTCACGCCCAGAAACATCAGGGTTTGGCACAACAACTTGCCGATCAAAACGCCCTGGTCTCAATAAAGCGGGATCAAGGACATCGGGACGGTTTGTTGCAGCAATAAGAATAATACTTTCATTGGGCTCAAACCCATCCATTTCAACAAGCAACTGATTTAAGGTTTGCTCGCGTTCATCGTTTCCCCCTCCTAGTCCAGCACCCCGATGGCGCCCAACAGCATCAATTTCATCGATAAAGATAATACAAGGGGCATTTTTTTTAGCCTGTTCGAACATATCACGCACACGGCTCGCCCCAACACCTACAAACATTTCAACAAAATCAGACCCTGAAATGGTGAAGAATGGCACATTGGCTTCACCAGCCACAGAGCGTGCGAGCAAAGTTTTACCGGTTCCTGGAGGACCAACAAGCAAAACACCGCGTGGAATACGGCCTCCTAAACGTTGAAATTTTTGTGGTTCGCGTAAAAATTCAACAATTTCTTGAAGATCTTGCTTTGCTTCTTCAACACCGGCAACATCTTTAAAAGTAACACGTCCTTGCGCTTCATTAAGCAATCTTGCTTTTGACTTCCCAAACCCCATTGCACCACGTGATCCATTTTGCATTTGCCGCATAAAAAAGACCCACGCCCCCACGATAATAATAACAGGCAATAAGGAAAAGAGGAGATTGAGGAAAATACTATTTCCAGAGCTTTCAGGAATAGCTTTAACATTGACGTTTTTGCTTTCCAATTTTTGTATCAAACCTGGATCTCGTGGAGCATAGGTTGAAATAGTTCTATGTTCAATGGTTTTTCCTGTTAATTTTTGACCCTGAATGGTCACAGATTTCAACTCATTATTCTCAACTTTTTGCAAAAATTCAGAATAAGAGACCTCTCCACCACCAGAACGTTGACTATCTCCATTAAAGAAAGAAAACGACACAATCAAAATCAAAGCAATAACTCCCCAAATGAGGAGAGAGCGGTAATTGGAATTCATATTCAGCCCACTTAATCAAATATAGATTTCAAACAGTTCCCCTTAACATATAACCTTGTCAGCCCCTTGCCAAGGGATGAGAAGCTGTTTATTTTCTTTTAGAGTAATTTTTCTTTATCTTTTCACCTCAATATTAAAAAAAGGTTCCACAACATTTACCACAGCAGCATCTTCTCGCGAAGAAAGCCAATCGAAAGGTGCCATAATCCGCTTGATGATAACATTTTTATGAACAACTGCTTGAGAAATCAACTCTGGAATATCACACCCTTTGTCATTTGAGATCATCACCAGCGATTGTAAAGAGGGAAAATGAGGCTTTTCAAGCTCAAAATCGCTATCTTTTAATAAAAATTTCAGCTGTTCTAAATTTGCGGCTCCAACCTTTATAGCCTCATATCCATGATTTGTGATATGATAGCGCCCATCCCATATAAAAGTTTTATCTGGCTCAACGATAGCCTCTTTTATATTTCGCCCTTCACGCCACAAAGAAATTCCCTGCTTGTTATATTCAATAACAGAGCCCGCATAAGTAAAACGCTTCTTTTCTGGAGAATCGAGACAGAGTTTTTGAACAAGCATGCTTAATTTCTGATTGGGGAGCAAATAAAATCCCCCTCCCATCAGCACAGCAAAGAGCCCCACCACGAAAGGAAAACTGGAATGTTTCTGTAAAAATAGCGCAGGCTTTGCTATGAAACAACGTCCATGTTGGACAGTAATATCCAGTGCTAAGATCAAATCGGCAATATTTTGCGCGTGTTGACGACGCTGCAATGCGGCTTCATTTATTTTTTGAGCAATATAAGACAATTTTTGTGGAGAAAGAGATTGACGCACACGCACACGTTCAAAATTGCGATCTTCATTGGTTGGATCATCAATCCATGTTTGTCCTTGTAAGCGTAAATAATTCCGTAATGTTTGGCGTTTTACACCAAGGAGTGGACGAATCAAACGCACTTTTCTATGCAACAACGCCTCGCGCGGAATACAGGATAAACCACGTTCATAGAGCGGACCATCGTTTTTTTCGGAAATATTTTTTCTTGTTTTTCTGGCATGAAACTCATCACGTATACCCTCGGCTTCACCGCGCAAAATACCAGCAAAACCACTGGCATAAACCTCATCGCGCATGGTAACAGCTTCACTATATAAAGCACCTCTGTTCTTTTGGAGACGTTGATACCGCATTTGATAGGTTTCAACCTGATCATTGAGTGTATGGCCCGTCATAATAACTGATGCGCCTTGTTTTTGTGCTTCTTTAACCAAGAGATCGTAGCGTGCAACACGCGCGCTGGAAGCAATATGCGTCTTTGGCTTTTCGCCTTCCCATCGCACAGTGATATGTTGAATATCATGGACACGACAAATTTTCGCAACAGTTTCTGCCTCACGCATCGATTCTTTACGCAATTGATGATCAACCGTGACAACAATCATTTCTGGAGGAAATGCGAGAGTTTCCAAATGCTCTTTGACCAAAAACATCAAAGCCAAAGAATCACTTCCCCCTGAGACGGCAAGAATCAACTTCTGACATGGAATAAAATCCGATGTTTTAAAGAGATTTCTTGCCAGTCTAACGCACACCGAAAACGACCTCGCTGTTTATTTTGCAGGTTTACAAAAAACAGATGCTAATGTTTGTTGACGTTTTGATTTTTTCACAAAATGAGCACAATTGTCTTTATTTGGCTCAAGAGCGACCATACTTCTTGCTAATTTCAGTAAAATCTCGGAGGTATAGAGCTTCTTTTTATCTGCATACCATGCGGTAAGATAAACTTGTGCTGCTTCATGATAGCGTTTTTGTCCCAACAAAGATTCGGCCAACCAAAATAAAGCATCATCACTCAAAGAATCTTTTTTGTAACGACTTTGAAAAGCGCAAAAGCTTTTTTCAGCATCAACATAGTTAGCAGAACGAATAAAATCATACCCTTCTTTATACAAAGCTTTAGAAGAAGAAAGATTGTCACTCTGATGTACTTCAATTGGAGCTCTTACTTCATGCGCTTTGTTAAAGGATTGACTGTTTTCATGGTCATGGCTCTCCACCTTAGCTTCCACAGCAGCAACCTTTGTCTGAACACCTGTACTATGGTCCTGCTCCATCTCTTCTTTTACAGTCTGAGATTTTTCATCTACAGCAGACTTTTCAAAAGAACAAGAATAAACAGAAGAGGTTTCTGTATCAAAAAGCTCGTGAAACTGCTTGTTAACATTTTTTAGACTGTTATGCTCAAGCACCATTCGTATCTTATGTAAAAGCTTATCTAAATCATAATCTTGAAATAAAGCCTGTTGATTCTCTAAAATAATCCCTTGGTGCTCCGCAATACTAGTGGCTTTTTCCGCCGCGCTAGATGCTGCTTTATCAGCTGCTTCAGGAGCTTTTTTCACAGCATCAGACGGCTTATCAACAGCGTCAGTGGCTTTTTCTATCACATCAGATGCTGCTTTATCAGCTGCTTCAGGAGCTTCTTTCACTGCATCAACAGCCTTATCAACAGCGTCAGTGGCTTTTTTCTCCACATCAGATGCTGCTTTATCGGCTGCTTCAGGTGCTTCTTTCACTGCATCAACAGCCTTATTAACAGCGTCAGTGGCTTTTTCTATCACATCAGATGCTGCTTTATCAGCTGCTTCAGGAGCTTCTTTCACTGCATCAACAGCCTTATCAACAGCGTCAGTGGCTTTTTTCTCCACATCAGATGCTGCTTTATCGGCTGCTTCAGGTGCTTCTTTCACTGCATCAGACGGCTTATCAACAGCGTCAGTGGCTTTTTTCTCCACATCAGATGCTGCTTTATCGGCTGCTTCAGGTGCTTCTTTCACAGCATCAACAGCCTTATTAACGGCGTCAGTGGCTTTTTCTATCACATCAGATGCTGCTTTATCGGCTGCTTCAGGTGCTTCCTTCACAGCATCAACAGCCTTATTAACAGCGTCAGTGGCTTTTTCTATCACATCAGATGCTGCTTTATCAGCTGCTTCAGGAGCTTCTTTCACTGCATCAACAGCCTTATTAACAGCGTCAGTGGCTTTTTCTATCACATCAGATGCTGCTTTATCGGCTGCTTCAGGTGCTTCTTTCACTGCATCAACAGCCTTATCAACAGCGTCAGTGGCTTTTTCTATCACATCAGATGCTGCTTTATCGGCTGCTTCAGGTGCTTCTTTCACGTCATCAGTTGCCTTATTAACGGCGTCAGTGGCTTTTTCTATCACATCAGATGCTGCTTTATCGGCTGCTTCAGGTGCTTCTTTCACGTCATCAGTTGCCTTATCAACTGCGTCAGTGGCTTTTTCTATCACATCAGATGCTGCTTTATCGGCTGCTTCAGGTGCTTCTTTCACTGCATCAACAGCCTTATCAACAGCGTCAGTGGCTTTTTCTATCACATCAGATGCTGCTTTATCGGCTGCTTCAGGTGCTTCTTTCACGTCATCAGTTGCCTTATCAACTGCATCAACTTTATCCGTATCATGTGCAGGATATTCGGAAGCCTTTCGTGCTGCACTTTGAACAAGTGAAGTAGAACAAGCTATAAAAACCCCCATATAAAAGAGTGTTTTCCAATTGATTTTACGATACATTCTTTTCTCCCCTTAAGAGCTTATTGAATAGTTGAAACAAACAATCTTCTTTTTAATGACTATTCATGTCATTCAACGTTGTCACAGCACGTCGATTTTGATTCCAACAGGAAATATCATCACATACTGCTACAGGTCTTTCTTTTCCGTAAGAAATTGTTTGAATCCGTTGTGCAGACACACCTAGAGACACCAAATAGTTTCGCACAGCAACAGCACGGCGCTGTCCAAGTGCCAAGTTATATTCACGTGTTCCCCTCTCATCAGCATGACCTTCGATCATAATAGAATAATAAGGATAATGAAGCAACCATTCTGCTTGGCGCGTTAAAACACGTTCAGCATTAGCATCAAGTGAAGAAGAATCGAGACCAAAAAACACGCGATCACCCACACTAACTGTAAATTCTTGTCCTGAGCCTGGTGACACCTGATTCAAACCAGCATCATTCATATAAGCGCCATTCATACCGTTAAGTGCACCAACATTTTTTTTGCCACACCCACCCAGGCATAGTGAGAAAAGAAAAAGGATAGCTAAAGAATGAGAGATGTTTTTTTTGGTAGAGCGCATAGTCCGTTTCTCCTTGAATTTCGTAAAGAAGGGTAAATTCTTAAAAATATTTTTAAAAATAACCGTTAATTCCTAATGAAGACGAAATTTTTTCTGTTTTTTTCGTCCTCATTTTTACTTTTAAGTCTCTGCCAATTTTTCTTCTCTTCAGCCATTCCTCTAACATTTTCATAAGAAATGTTTCCCTTATGAGTCATGGCTTTTTATGCATCATCTTGATCTTGACTATTTTTTTGCAGCGCGTTCAACTTTGCAAAAACTTTATCAGCGTCAAAAGTCTTATGCAGATTTTCTTCGCTCTCATTTTCCTCTAGAGCAGCGTTTTCCGTCACAGAAGCGGGAAGCAACGACCTATCTTCTTCTGCTGCAACAGGACGATTTTTCGCCGCACGCTGGAGCTCAAAATCTAAATCGATTTGTGAACACAAACCAAGTCCTACAGGATCAAGAGGAACCAAATTTGCACTATTCCAATGGGTTCTAAGGCGGATTTGTTCAATTGTCGCTTTTGTTGTCCCAATCAACCGTGCAATTTGTGCATCTTTCAACTCGGGATGGTTCGTAACCAACCATAGGATACCATTGGGACGATCCTGGCGTCGAGAAAGAGGGATATAGCGCGCCCCTTTACGTTTTTTTTCAGGAATATGCACCCTCGATTGAGAAATTTTCAAGCGTGCGTTTTGATCAGCCTCCACCCGTGCAATTTCACTGCGCGTCAATTGCCCAGAACTAATCGGATCTAAACCTTTAATACCATAAGCCGCATCACCATCGGCAATAGCTTTTACTTCCAAGACATGCAATTTACAAAATTCTGCAATCTGATCAAAAGAAAGAGCTGTATTATCAACCAACCAAACAGCTGTTGCTTTGGGCATCAAAAGTTGCGTTGCCATTTTTATAAATCCTCTTCTGCGCCTCTTCTATGAGGCAGGTTACCGCCCACTCAAGAGCACTGGAACTTTTTATATGCTTAGGTCTCTCCAACCACTCCTAAAACAAAGCGCGGCATGGAATAAACCATTTTGCTATGAAATTACATTCTGTTATAGCGTTATTTTTGCTCAACGACAAGAGATCTCTCTTGTAATGATCCTCAACTAAGGTCTCTTTACCTTTAAGATGAATTTTCTTATAAAGGGTTTATTCGATTATTTCACCTCATGCTGTGGCACATTTATTCTGGTGGGATGCGAGCTTTATCGCCTTAAATTCTAAAAAGTGTCCAACTGGAAAGAAAGCCCTCAAACAGGAAGGAAAACTATGGCAGGCCATTCACAATTTAAAAATATTATGCACCGTAAAGGGCGTCAAGATGCTATGCGCTCGAAAATATTTTCTAAGCTTGCGCGCGAAATTACCGTAGCAGCAAAACAAGGTGCTCCTGATCCAGCCATGAATCCACGTTTAAGGCTGGCTGTTCAAAATGCCAAAGCACAATCGATGCCGAAAGATAATATTGAACGCGCAATTAAAAAAGCGTCAGGCACCGATGTCGAAAATTATGATGAAGTGCGCTATGAAGGCTATGGGCCAGGAGGCGTTGCCGTCATTGTTGAAGCTTTAACCGATAACCGCAACCGCACTGCTTCAAATGTGCGCGCCGCCTTCACAAAATCAGGAGGAGCCTTAGGGGAAACAGGTTCTGTAAGTTTCATGTTTAATCGGATTGGTGAAATAATCTATAAGCCAGAAGCAGGAACAGCCGATAACATCATGGATGCAGCAATTGAAGCCGGTGCTGAAGATGTACAATCAGAAGAAACCGGACATCATATTACCTGTGCATTTGAAGATATTGGTGAAGTTTCAAAAATGCTTGAAGCAAAACTTGGTGAAGCAGAATCGATTAAAACAATTTGGAAAGCCACCACCCTTGCACCAATAGATGAAGAAAAAGCTTTATCTGTTTTACGACTGATTTCAACATTAGAAGAAGATGATGATGTGCAAAATGTTTATGCCAATTTTGATATCAGCGATGAGATTTTGGCAAAATTATCTGTATAATTTCCATCATTTGCACAAGCCCTCTCTTCATTCATGAGGGCTTCAAAAGCATTTGTCACCCCTCCTATCCGCACAATAAAAGCCCCGCGTCAATAGCGGGCAAAATCTGTCTGTACAACAAGAAACCACAATCAATTCCAGAAAACATAATCCCAAAAAGAAAAGCATACACAAAACTCTGTAGTCTCACGCCTTTCTTACATGCCCAAAAGATTATCCCTATATTCCTCTCTATTCGATCTTGTTGTTCTTTAAGATTAACCTCCCCGCCTTCAAGTGATGAAAATGATCTAGCCTGTAAAAAATTCGAATTTTCTTAACGTATTCCTATGACGAAGCACCCATGAAATTCACTTTAAACTTAAGACTCAACAAACATGCACTCCCCTAAATATTCGCCACACACTTAAAAACACTTAGAATATATCAAGAAGGTTTATACGTCCTATATCCCCACACCTCAAAGGGCAGTGTTTTTACAACATCACAGAATAAAAATAAGCAAATGGAAAGCCAGAGCTGATTGTTTAGCAAAGTATTGTACAAAAAGCCAGTACATCTCTCTAATCTGTTGCGGATAAATTTTTGACTTTATGGCATTAACTTTATGACATCGTATGTTTTTAAAATAACGTCATTTATCTTAAAATCTGTCCTTTTGCTCTTACCGATCAATCAATATTCAGACCTAAAACAACCGCGTACTCGAATAAAATACATCAGAGAGCAACAGCCCCCTGACAAGACCAAATTCTTCACAAACAAAATTGAAAAGGAAGTTTAAAAAAATATATATAGCGACACTTTTAATAAAAAGTTGAAATCTAGAGACTTCAGAATTTTCGACTCTATTTTTTCAAGGTATTGTTTTGAATTTTTTAAGCATTTTCCCCCAAGAAAATTCCATTATCGATCAACAACCGTAGATGATAGATGAAATCTACATAAATCCCCATGCCCACTATAACCAATTCCTGCTTTTAAATAATTAAAAACTATTGAGATTGTGTAAAATTGAGACTGTATTCCTTCTATATTCTGTTTTTAAGCATTTTGTTTTACTGTATATTGAGCAATGGCGACCATGCTGGATCCGAAGCATCATTGGGTGTAGGGAGTTGTCGTTCATTGCGTCCGGTAATGTCAATCGTATAGATTTTTGGTCCCATACCGGGATTTTTGCGAAAGAACATCAGCACACGACCATTGGGGGCCCACGTTGGTCCTTCATTATGAAAACCCGTGGTTAAAATTCGTTCTCCTTGTCCATCTGGGCGCATAACACCGATAGAAAATTGTCCGCTTAATTGTTTTGTAAAGGCGATATAGTCACCCCGTGGAGACCAAATAGGTGTTGAATAACTCCCCTCGTTTGAAGAAATACGTTGAATATCACTCCCATCTGCATTCATTTTATAGATTTGCGGCTTTCCGCTACGATCTGAAGAAAAAACAATTTGTTTGCCATCCGGTGAATAAGAAGCAGAAGTATCAATAGCAGAAGTTGTTGTAAGTCGCGTCATCGTACGGGTTCGTAAATCCATGGTGTAAAGATTGGCACTCCCATCATTTTGTAACAAACTCATGATGACTTTTTGTCCATCAGAAGAAAAACGCGGAGCAATTGTCATGTTATTAAACGTTCCAATCAACTCTCTTTGCCCCATTTCAATTTGTTGGAGATAAACATGAGGTACTTGATTTTCCTCATAAGCCATATAGGTCAATTCTTGTCTTTTTGGGGAAAAACGCGGTGTAAGCACCAATTCACTTCCATCGGACATATAAATCAAATTTGCTCCATCTTGATCCATCATGGCTAAGCGTTTAATGCGTGCATTTTGAGGTCCTGTTTCATCGATAAAAACAATTCTTGTATCAAAATAACCACTTTCTCCTGTCATCTCACTATAGATCTCATCTGCAATTATATGGGCCACACGCCGCCACCGTTCTGTCGCGGTATAAAAACGCCGTCCTTTCAGTTGTCGCTCTCCAAAAACATCCCATAAACGAAAATCGACTCTCAATCGTCCATCGATTTCTCTCATGACTTGCCCCGTCACCAAACCTTGCGCTTTTATTTTCTGCCAATAAGCAAAATGCGGTTGTTTATTAGGACTAGAAGTGTTTTCAACAAAATTTGCTTTATCAAGCGGTAAAAAAAGCCCCGACCGTTCCAGATCGGCTGTCACCACAGCCGTTATTTTAGATCCAATCGAATCATTGGAAATAAAGTCTGTAATTGCAATGGGAATGGGATTAAAATCAGCGCTTGAAATCGTCCCTTTCAATTGCGCATAAACCAATGAAATATTTGAAAGCCACAACCCACAAGTGACAATAAACCAAGCAAAAACTTTATATCTCGTTATAGTCATCATGGAATGCGTCCTTTCGTTAAGCGATTTTTTTATCATCTTATTTCTTGGAGGGGATCAACATTAAAGTCAAAACCTTGCCCCCACAGGCCATATTGATCACGTGGGAGATCTGCATAAGGTTGGCATGAAAAAACAGCCGCGTATACCTGCCTTATCATAATAGCTTGTTGACTCTCAAGACCGCTTACAGGATCAATGATAGGATCACCCACAACCATTCCTTCACGGTCCAAATAAAATCGCAACCGCACGACCGGACGATTCTTTAAATCGCCACCAAGCGCTACAAGTTTAAGCTTCTGTTGAATACACCCCCCAACAATATTGACCAATGTTTGTGCCATTTTTGTGGTATCATTAATATTTTTTCTTGCACCCAAAGCTTCTGGTGTATGAGAACGTTTTGCTCCTCCTCCTTGTGACCGCGCACGATTGAGCAAATTATTTTCCTCCATGGCCAGAATATCTTCAATGGTCTGTTTCTCTTGGTGTTTCTTGCTAAGCTTTGGCGTATTTTGATTCAATGCCGCCTTATTTTTCATTGTAGATTCTTCGTCAAATTTTGGTTTCAACTGTGGAAGAAGAATTTTTTCTGGAAGCACAATTTTGGGAACTTGATGAACCACCTGCTCTGCCGGTACTTTTTGTACCGTTGGAGTCAATTCTTTTGGCGATACCATCTCTTCATTTTTGTGCAAAGGCTTAAGCGCAGTCTCGGGTGCATCCTCCGGCACTCTTACAGGCATCTCAGGTGCAAGCTTTGGCGCATCTTCCGGTACTCTTACAGGCATCTCAGGTGCAACCTTAGGCTCATCTTCCGGTACTTTCAAAGGTATCTCAGGTGCAACCTTGGGCTCATCTTCCGGTACTCTCACAGGCATCTCAGGTGCAAGCTTAGGCGCATCTTCCGGTACTCTTACAGGCATCTCAGGTGCAACCTTAGGCTCATCTTCCGGTACTTTCAAAGGTATCTCAGGTGCAACCTTGGGCTCATCTTCCGGTACTCTCACAGGCATCTCAGGCACAACCTTAGGCTCATCTTCCGGTACTTTCAAAGGTATCTCAGGTGCAACCTTGGGCTCATCTTCCGGTACTCTCACAGGCATCTCAGGTGCAAGCTTTGGCGCATCTTCCGGTACTTTCAAAGGTATCTCAGACGCAACCTTGAGCTCATTCTCTGGTTCTTTTGAAATCTCTTCTGTTTTTGCTTCTAATAATTCTGGTTGTGTAAGTTCGGATGTGGATGTTTCCGACGTACTTTCGCTTGTTGGCGGCGGTGTTGTCTCAACGGGGAGCAACTTTTCCTTTGGTTGAAGTGGTGCAAGACTATCTATTTGTCCCTCTCCAATATGGCGTGCATCTTCTTTCTCTTGTGGTTGCATAGTTGGTTTTACGGCAGGGATTGCGCGGATAGGAGCCTTCACGGCTCCTTGTTGAGAAGAAAACTCGTCCACCAAAGGAGCAAGAGTAATGGGAATTGCTTCCAATGGTTGTGGTAAAGAGACAGAGCTTGTAAACTGAATAGCTCCCCAACTGAGAAAAATGACATGGACCACAAGGGATAAAGCCAAGCCTCGTTTCATACTATGATAAGAGTCTTTGTTCATTCTTTATGCCTTATTTACGCCTTACATTTTTTCATTTTTAATCACTCTATGCTCTTTTAAAAAAAATTAAGAACAACCGGTTATACGCAATTTTATTACTTATTATTTATTGTGCTAAACTTGCTAACGCAACTTGAGAAAACCCCGTTTTTTGAATATCCGCCAGCAGTTTTAATACTTGTTGATATTCAACAGTTTTAGCAACACGCACAAAAACCCGTTGATCTTTTTGTGTAGCATCTGCTTCCAGAAGAGTTTTCAGGTGTGTAATCAGGGCCTGCGACGTTTCATAATAATCTTGATTAATGGCAAAGCGCCCTTGCGCATCAAGTGAAACCGTAAGAGGTGTTTTTTGAGCTCGTACGGGACCCGCTTGACTACGAGGCAAATCTAGAGGAACACCGTTCACTAAAAGGGGGGCAGAGACCATAAAAATAATCAACAAGACCAGCATGACATCCACAAAAGGAGTGACATTGATCTCACTCATCAGTTGGCTTCGTGAATGATGCCGCCTACGTGTATTTTTGCGAGAAGAAGAAGCAACAGAAACGCCCATGGGATAAGATCCTTTTTATAAAGAGGAAGGTGCTGTGCGTGTTTCATCAATACGCCGCGATACAATTGTTGAAAATTCATCAGCAAAATTTTCTATTTGTGCAATGATGCGCGCACTTTCATGAGTCAACTTGTTATAAGCAATAACAGCTGGAATTGCTGCAAACAAACCAATAGCGGTTGCCAAAAGCGCTTCTGCAATCCCTGGCGCGACAATGGCAAGTGATGTATTTTGAGAAGCTGAAATAGAAAGAAAAGACTCCATAATACCAATAACTGTTCCAAAAAGTCCGATAAAAGGTCCCGCAGACCCCAGTGTCGCAAGAAAACTTAATTTTGATTCTATTTTTTCACTTTCACGTCCCAGCGTCAAATCCATAGCCTTATCAATTCTGCTCTGCAAACTTTTCGATGTATGGGTCCCTTTTTCAAGAGATTTTTTCCATTCAACCATTGCTGCCATAAAAACTGCGGATATACTATTGGTACGTTGACTTTTACATGATGCATAAAGATCTTCTAGCGCTTTGCCAGACCAAAATGTGCGTTCAAACTGCTTTATTTCACGCCGTATTCTCCGATACGTAAAAATTTTATCAAAAATAATTGCCCAACTCCAGATGGAAGCGAGCAGCAATCCGATCATAACACCTTTCACGATCCAACTCGCTTGCATAAACAAATGCAACATTCCAATTGTTTCTGGATTCGTTAGTTCACCATGCGGCATAATTTTTGTCCCTCTAAATGAAAGATGCATTTTTTTAAATTTTATAAAACAGATTATTTTATATTTTCTAAATTTAAGTAAAGACTCTAGTCTCACATAAATCCATGCGCTAAAACAAGACTTGTTTCTTAACTTTCCTTAAAAAGTGATGACGAGAGATATCCCTCAATGCACATCCCCCTCATTTCACAACAGCATTTATGAAAAATATAACGATCAGGGCTTCTCCATAAATGCTATAAAAATAAAAGATATAAAAATGCATGATATTAAATCTATTATGCACCACCATCTTTACGCTTATGAAAAGAACGCTAAATCATCATACGCGTTTCCAGCTTAAAATACAGCGATAAGTCTTAGCACTTGAAAAGATTCGTAAGAGGTATTTTATTTCTTTCTTAAGTGTTTTTGTATCCACTCACCAACTCCGCTTGTGACATGTAAGAAAATGTTTTTTATTAATTCGCGGCAATAGAGCTTGAAAAGAAAAAATTTTACAAGTTTCAGAATTATCTGAAAGTGACAACGCAATGAATTATCATTGTAAATAAATATGTTATCATCATAAAAGATGACGCTTTGCCTCAGGCTATTATTTCTCTCATTTTCCATCGAATTGAATACGGGGTACACCATCGGGCACAAAAAACGACCATAAACCACCCTACAACACCTCACAACAATGCGCCTCACCCATGCACCCCGACGTCCTATGTAATCTAGTGTAAGTCTCATGTAATCTCACTGTATTGTGAATTAGCCCCTTTCAATGCCTATCATCTCTCTGGCACCATGGTATAACGTACAAGCTTCTGTGACATGAAAAAAGCCTTTTCACATTTTTACTTCATCAAAACCGGCTTCTTCGCTCTCTTTGCTCACTTGCGATATTTGATCGTTATTGCATTGCGAATGATCCATAAGGAACATTTTTACAATTTTTTCAATGATTTATATTGTTCTCTTATGATGTGTAAGCAAATGATTTTAATTGTTTCAACATGAACAGATTTGAAATGAAAGTATTTTATTCTATTCCTATTAGGGTTTGTGCCCATGATAAGTGATAATTTATCTTTCTAAGTCAATACATTATATAGAATAATATGCTGTTGAAACTTTAAATGCAAAAATGCATTTCTGCTTTGTATACATTGATCTCTCACTCATTCACTACGCTTAGAAGCGCACATAAAGTCATGCATGATGGATAGAAATGGATGAAACACGCGCTCTTGTGATGCCAAATGACAATCCAGTAAAAAAACAAATCAAATTGCTTAAAAACACCCTTTGGGTGTTTTGAGACAGTTTTCGACCTAATAGCTTATTATCACTTTATTGCAATATGGTGCTGGGTATGTGCATTTTTATAAAAATAAATCTTAATCCATTTTTATTTCTTTTTATATTTTGTACTTTTTCGCTGTTTTCTGATGCCAACAAACCTTTCTTCAAAAGAAAGAAAATATCTTGAGTTTATAGCAGAAAATGGATGATGCGACATTGATTTTGAATCATAACATGGATGAGGTGTGTTTAATTTTGTGAGATATTATCTTCAATTTATTGTAGTTATTGTAGCAGAGGTGCTTTCTTTTGCTGTATCGTGTGACCTTGTTGGAAAACATTTAGGCTATGATAAATGTATAGTCTTAGATTATAGATTACTTTATATCTGCTGATCTCTCCTGAAACTTGCTAATTCAATGAATCACACTTTTAACCAAGCATTTTTGCAAAAAGTTCTTTGGGTAAACGTCGCGGTTTTGCCTCCTCATTAATCAGAGCAATTTCAACTTTGGCTGTTACCAACGTAGTCATCTCATGCAAAATAGATTGCTCCATAAAAAAGCGGGCCCCTTGGATGTGATTAACACGTGTTTTAACGACTAAAAGATGATCAATTTTAGCTGGTCTTGAAAAATTAATTTCCATATGACGAACAACAAAAAACAATTTTTCCCCCTCACCCCCTGCTGCTAACATCTTATTATTAAAACCGGTATCCCGTAAAAACTCTGAACGTCCTCGTTCAAAAAACTCAAGATAACGCGCATGATAAACTACACCGGAAAAATCTGTATCCGCAACATAAACGCGGACCTGAAAATTATGAAAAGCACTTGTATGATTTCTCTTGAAAGGAGTCACTTCTGTCATCTACTTCACGTCCCATAAAATCATTGAATAGAGCAAATTATTTATAGATCAAAAGATTGAACACATTTTTGTGTTGATGTTATGAAAAGCAAAAGCACAAAATCCTCAATCTTTCCAAATCTTTTTGGTCAGAAACTGCTAAAACAAGCACATTTCTTGTATTTATAACCTTGCGATACAATATTCACGCAATTTTTTTAAAGAAAATGTCTTATTTTTTAAAAAGCGAATGACTTAGTCATCTTCTCCATCCCATAAAGTCGTCTGAAGTGATGAATTGTCTTGAGCATCAGAAAGTTGAGAACGCCTTTGTATAGACGTTGTAGAGGCTGGAGCAGAAAGCCCTAAATGGCTCCAAGCCTTTTCACTCAGAATACGTCCACGAGCGGTTCTTTGAATAAACCCTTGTTGGAGCAAATAGGGTTCAACAATATCTTCAATGGCATCGCGTGGTTCTGATAAAGCAGCAGCAATCGTTTCAATCCCCACCGGTCCCCCTAAAAAAGTTTCCGCAATCAGGAGCAAATAGCGACGGTCAAGCGGGTCAAGCCCAAGATGATCCACTTCAAGGCGCGAAAGGGCTTCATCGGCGATTTTTTGGTCAATTTGTTTTGCCTGTTTAACCAGAGCAAAATCACAAACGCGCCGTAAAAGGCGTCCAGCAATGCGAGGCGTCCCGCGTGCTCTGCGTGCAATTTCATGGGCTCCATCATCACTGATCTTGACAGCAAAAAGTCGTGCATTACGCTGAACAATATATTCCAATTCTTCTATCGTATAAAAATTGAGACGAATTGGGATTCCAAAACGATCTCTCAGCGGTGTGGTTAAAAGTCCCAAACGTGTAGTTGCCGCCACCAAAGTAAATTTAGCCAGATCAATTTTAACCGAGCGGGCAGCAGGCCCCTCACCAATGATAAGATCAAGTTGATAATCTTCCATTGCTGGGTACAGAATTTCCTCAATTGCTGGATTTAAGCGATGAATTTCATCAATAAACAAGACATCACGTTCTTCGAGATTGGTCAAGAGGGCTGCTAAATCTCCTGCTTTAGCAATGACCGGCCCTGAAGTAGAGCGAAAATTAACGCCTAATTCTTTTGCCATAATCTGTGAAAGCGTTGTTTTTCCCAACCCCGGTGGTCCTACAAACAAAACATGATCCAGCGCTTCTTGCCGTGTTTTTGCTGCTTCAATAAATATTTTTAAATTAGCCCGTGCCGCTTCTTGACCAATAAAGTCATCGAGAACTTGTGGCCTCAAGGAACGATCTGGATCGTTAGGAAGGGGGGCGGAACCCAGAAGGCGTTGATCTTCATCTTTATGCATTGTTACCTTAATTTTAAGTAGGAGAAGAAAGCAATTTGAGACTATGGCGGATCAGCAGGGCAGAAGAAACAGTTTCGCCCTCAAGAGCGTTCATCGCAAGAGCAAGAGCGCGAGCTGCTTGCTCCCGTTCAAACCCTAGCTTCATCAATGCGGAAAGCGCATCATGCGCAGGTTGATTGGTTATCTCACGCTGAGGAACCGAAATAGTTTTGACAGCTTGTTCAAAGGGAAGTGTTTTACTTTTCAGTTCACCCACAATCCTTTCACTGACTTTTTTACCAACGCCCGGCGCTCGACTAATCATCGCAACATCATTTAAAGCGATAGCCTGAGCAAGTTCATCTGGCGATAAAGTCCCCAAGATTGCCAAAGCAACCTTTGCCCCTACTCCAGGAACATTTTGTAGAAGACAAAACCACTCCTGTTCAGCTCTTGTAGCAAAACCAAAAAGGCGAATTGCTTCTTCACGAACATGCGTTTCAATAAAAAGGCTTAACGCCTCCCCAACAGAGGGTAAAGAAGGACGCAGACGATTTGACACAAAAACAACATAACTCACACCATGAACATCAAGAAGAATATGATCATCAAAGATATGTTCAAGGGTGCCCTTTAATTTGCCAATCATGTTATCACCCCAATCATATCGCCATCCTTGCCTGATAAGATTGGTCAATACTCTGATAATGCATACACCAATTCAACACAAAAACAACATAACTCACACCATAAACATCAAGAAGAATATGATCATCAAAGATATGTTCAAGAGTGCCCTTTAATGTGCCAATCATGCTTCCACCCCAATCATATCGCCATCCTTGCCTGATAAGATCGGTCAATACTCTTACGATGCATACTATGACAAAGAGCAAGAGCAAGAGCATCAGCCGCATCACTGCTATCAAATTCAGCCCGTGGGAGGAGAACTTTTACCATCATATGGATTTGTTCTTTAGCCCCATGTCCAACACCAATAACCGATTTTTTCACTTTGTTGGGAGCATATTCAAAAACAGGAAGGTTTGCTTGCGCAGGAACCAGCAGCGCAATCGCACGCGCTTGCCCAAGTTTTAAAGTTGCTGTAGCATCTTTGTTGACAAACACATGTTCTACAGCGGCTTCATGGGGCATAAATTGATGCATAATCTCTGAAAGACCTTTGTGGATCTGACAGAGTCTAGAAGCCAGATCACACTGTGCATTAGAAGAAACCGTCCCTGCTGCAATAAACTGAAGACGATTACCTGCAACATCGATAACGCCCCACCCTGTACGCCGTAATCCGGGATCAATGCCTATAATACGAATCGTCTCTGCCATAAACTACAGTCTATACACTTTTCCCCCTTGTGAATAAAGACAAGACCACAAAGAAAACAGCAACCCAAGACAAAACCAGTAAAAAGATAATCATACCTCCAAATTTATACAATTATAACACGCAACGAACAGCATCTTTATGGTACATACTTTATGAAGCATAACTGAAATCAATCAAAACCATTCACACATCACAAGCAAACACCCTCTAAAGCATAAAAATTCCCTTTCTATGGTCATATCCAATGCCATAACGGTTAAACATCGCAAGCGAGCAAATAGAGAATTCTGGATTGTACATTCATAAGTGTAAAGAGGCTATGCAATGGATGGTACACACTTTACGAAAACTTTTTACATTATAGCATGACGCCACCATAACAAGGCAACACGTTGATTTATAAAGATAATTAATTTTTTGTATGTTGCATAAGAATCCCGAATATCCTAAGATTTTCTCATTACAAATCTGTTTATCTTGAATCAATCAAAACCATTCGCTTACATATGAAACGTGGGATTGCCGTATAGAGTGAAACTGTACAAGACAGGACTAAAAATGCCTCTAATGAATTGTCTCAAGTTTCAAAGGCTGTTGCAACATTGGGGACTGGCAAAGATGATGATAGTGCCGGCTTTTTCCTTTGCAAGCATAAAAATGAGAGAGGCTCAACGAATGTGAATAAGAACTGAGAGGTGTTTTTGAATATACTCATCACACCACAATGACATTGCATAGAGAGGAACATTGTATGGGGGCACAGGGAACCCATGGGACATTCATTATATGGCACTTTATTTTGGATATTTTATTTTACACGAGGGAAAATAACTTCCATTCAAAACAAAAGAAGCCCAAAAACTGTAACAATGTGTATCATCCTCATTAACACACACTTTACAGCAGCTTTATAGGTATAAATTATAGAGCCATAAATAAATTGATGTATAAGCCCCTGCTCTATCTTAGAGCCAGATCATTATCAGAGCCAAAACAAAATCACACGATAGATCAACAGAAAGTGTTCCAGCTGCAATCAACAAAAGTCAATTTCCCACAAAACCAACCATACCCTATTCCATGCCATAATTCGAAATCAATACCTATCCCTCTCTCAGCTATAAACTCAAGATATTTCCTACGCTCAAATAGAAATTAGGTAGAAAAAAGCACTCTAGATTGGTTTTCGTTGTGAAATTTTGGTTGTAAAAAATGGATATACTGTTCTAAATATCTCAAGAAAGAAGCAAGGAGCTATTTTTCTCAGAATGCCCAAAAGCTGTTTTCAGTAATTCGATTTATTTTTCCACTGGATTATCATCGTTCAAGATACAGTGGCCGCTTATTGACCAAAGCGCTTAAACTACAGCAGCATCTCTAAATGAAACAAAATGCACACTTCTAAACGCAATGAATGAGAAATAAATTGGCG
>NZ_JBHIQP010000003.1:108428-130058 GCF_042196625.1 Bartonella sp. AC535YNZD
GAAAGTTTATGGCAATTCATGCCAATAAAAGGGAAAAATTCCAATGTCGGTGTATGAAGTGACACTTTTACAATTTCCTTTTTTATTTGTTCTGATGATATTTCCCCTTCGCGCAAAACAAGGGGAGTACCTCTAAGAATGCCCAAAAGCTGTTTTCAGTAATTCGATTTATTTTTCCACTGGATTATCATCGTTCAAGATACAGCGGCCGCTTATTGACCAAAGCGCTTAAACTACAGCAGCATCTCTAAATGAAACAAAATGCACGCTTCTAAACGCAATGAATGAGAAATAAATTGGCGGAAAGTTTATGGCAATTCATGCCAATAAAAGGGAAAAATTCCAATGTCGGTGTATGAAGTGACACTTTTACAATTTCTTTTTTTATTTGTTCCGATGATATTTCCCCTTCGCGCAAAATAAGGGGAGTACCTCTAAGAACGCCCAAAGGCTGTTTTGAGCAATTCGATTTGTTTTCCTACTGGATTATCATCTTCTAAGGTACAGGAGGCCGCAGTTTCCCACCCAGCACGCAAATAGGTTATGCGCGCTTCTAAACGCAATGAATGAGAAACAAATTGGCGAAAAGTTTCTGGCAATTCATGCCAATGATGGGTTTCAAGTTCCAATGTCGGTGTATGAAGAGATACTTTTACAATTTCCTTTTTTATTTGTTCTGATGACATTTCCCCTTCGCGCTCTGCTCGAAGAAGAAGGAGTTGAGAAGCGATTTGCATAAGTCGTGTACTTAAATACATAGCCTCTTTCGCATAGATTGCAGAAACTTCTGCTGAAAGGGAACGTGCCACTAATTTCCCTTCTGAGTCAATGTATGCTGCAGTTTTTTCAATCAGCGCCATTGTTTCTTCATAGAGACGATTAAAAGCATTTTCAAAAGCATTATGCTCAATCATGATAATAGGTTCATCATATGGACGTTTATGTACGCTCACGCTTTTATACTCCAAGTATCAGCACAAAATCATACCTCTTAACGAACAGAGGATTAAAAAGTTTCTTTTATTGCTGTATAGAATGCTTTTTTTTAAAATTGCTACCTCTTTTAAATCTTTTGCGCAACGCGCTTTTTATACTAAGGTTAACGCGCCAAACAAACACTATAGGAATGTTTTTTATAAACGGATCATTTTCCTTGAAAAGGACCACTGCCAAGATTGCCGTTTTTCACAATAATAAGCGACTCCAAATTGCAAAGCAATACCCGTTATTATTAAGAAGGTATCGGAAAAAACCGTTTCTGTCATCACTGTTTTTACAATTTGTCCAAACATCGCAAAAATGGTTCCCGTTACAAAGACCGGTAAACTATGTTTTCCTAAAATTGCTAAAGGATGTTTTAGAGAGACATAAAACCATTTATTGACATGTGGCAAAGAAAAAATGAGAAAGGTTAATGCAAGAACATGAAGTAAACGTGGCAAGCTTAAAAAGGTTTTATTAAAGTTCATCAACGGGGAAGACCAGCCAAGCCAGCCCAAAATGCCCCACCAGTTTAAGCGAACCCATAACAGCGCCAACAAGAGATACGCTGCCGCACAAACAATCCAAAAAGACTGAAACGCGATTTTTTTTCCTTGTTTAAGCGCTAAAGTACTGGTCAATCCTATGACAAATAAGAATTGCCAAGACAAAGGATTTAAAAACCACTTTCCCTCTAAAGGATAAGAAGGAGGAGCAATTTTATAAAATCCGCAGATAAGATACAGTGTAAAGGAGCCCAAAAGCAGCCATTTTGTCTGTTTACAACTCAAATAAAGGATAAAAGGCGCAAAAAACATCAAAACGATATAAAGAGGAAGAATATTATTATATCCCAATTGATGGCCAAAGCTTAAGGTACTCAAAAATGCGATAACAGGCTCTTTAAAAAAGAGTCCTACATTGTTCATTGATAAAAGTTTTTCTGTTCGCCATAAGAAAAATGCCCCTAAAAAAAGGCTTAAAGTTACAAAAGTCGTAAAAAGATATGCACCATAGAGCTGCAGAGCTCTGTACCAAAGTTTTCGGATAATAAAAGCAAAGGATTTTTGCTGTAACCGCGCATGAAAGCTTAACCCCAGAGAAACCCCTGAAAGCAAAACAAATATTTCTGCACAATCAGAAAAACCGAAATTTCTATGAGTAAAAGACTCATAGATCGTTCCGGGAATATGGTTAATGAAAATCGTCAATAAGGCTAAAGAACGAAAAACATCAATACGTGTATCACGGCGAAAAGGTTGAGTATTATGCTCAAGAACACCTTGGTATTTCATCAGTGGACTCCCACACGTTGCAAACCCCTTGAAGTCCTATAAAATGGCGCTTACCCTTATTGCCAACAAGCATGAACAGGATGAAATTTTAATTTTTAAGTGTCAAGTTTCATTTTAAGCGTTTATTTTTTAAAAGGCAAAAGTTTTTTAAAGGCAAAAGAACGAAAAGCGTCCATACGTGTATCACAGCAAAAAGGCAACATATTATGCTTAAAAACACTCTCATTTCTCATAAGCAGGCTTCCACACACCCACAAATCCTTTAAATTACGTGAAAATGGTGGTCACTTTCATCACAAATAAGCATAATAGAATGAAACTTTAATTTTTAAGCGTTATTTTTTCTAAGAAACAGGGATTTGACATGACACAACAAAAAAATAAACCAATTGATCCACCTCTTTTCCCTCAGTTGATTTTAACACTTGATGTTCGGCGCAACACCCCACAAACATTTTTGCAGCAAATTTTACAAACAAAGTCTTTTGCATGCGTCATCCTCTATGATTCTGAAAAGTTGAAAGATGATAGCTCTTTTTTACAACAACAAGCGCAAATTTACGCAGAAGATATTCAACATCATGACGCAGCCCTTCTCATCGCTGATGACAGCCGCATTGCTGGGCGCATAAAGGCTGATGGATTGCATATAGAAGATGATCTTAACGCTCTTGAAAGCTTCAAAAATCAGCAAAAGGAACAAAAAATCATAGGCTTTGGCAATTTACGCAATCGCCATAGTGCTATGCTTGCAGCGGAAACAGGTGTTGATTACCTGTTCTTTGGAAAACTCGGTGCTGATAAAAAGCCGCACGCTCACCCCCGCAATCTCCAGTTAGCAACATGGTGGGCAGAGATTATGGAAATCCCTGCTGTTGTGCAAGCGGGGAGTGATTTTTCAACCTTTGATGAAGCCTTAAAGACTGGATGTGAATTCATTGCTGTAGAAGAAGTCATTTTCGGGAACGACAACCCCTTAATACTGCTTAAAACAATGCAAGAAAAATGTGAGAAAACCCCCTTGTAATATAGGAGGAGAATTTATAAATAGAGCGTTAATACAAATCCGAACACTCACCACTATATTACTTATATAGAACACACAATAACAGATAAAGAAGATACCTCGAAACTCAATAAAACTGCTTAATAATTCAATCAAATGAGATGAAAAAGCTAGCATCTTTTTTGACATAATATATAGAGAAAAGGATCATAAAAACTTTCTAGTTCAAAATGTTATAAAGACAAAGCATTATGATTGGGGAAAATGGTCATTTTCAATATTGGTACTGAATACCAATAGCTGACGATACAAATATGCAGGGGACATAACAATGCGATATAGCGGAACGTTTGAAGATCTTAAAAACATAATTTGCAAAGCTGGATATCAAATCAAAGAAACTAAACCTCTATCACATCCATCCCCTGAAGGATATCAGATCAAAACCTCCAAAGGAGGCACTATTAATTGGTTTAAAAGCACAGGAAAACTTCAAGTTCAAGGCAAAGAAAACATAAAACAAAAGCTAACAGAAGATTTAGCAAAGCATCTAGAAGAAACATCAACGATTCCTTCCTCAAAAACTGCTTCCAATCCTTCAAATAAAAAAATCTTTATCGTTCATGGCCATGACCATATTGCTCTAGAGCAACTTGAACTTATTCTTCGCAGGCTTGGTCTCGAACCATACATCTTAAAAAATACTGGTGGTAATGGTTTAACCCTCATTGAAATTTTGGAAAAAGAAGCTTGTAAAGATTCTATAGGATTTGGTATTGTACTATTTACTCCCGATGATATAGGCTATGCTAGATCTGACAGAGAAAAAAAAGAACAATTTCGTGCACGACAAAACGTTATTTTCGAAATGGGCATGTTAACCGCTGCACTTTCTCGCAAAAATGTCGCTATTCTAAAAAAACAAGACCTTGAACTCCCTTCAGATTTTGGTGGGCTTAAATACATTCCTTTTAATGAACACGTAAAAGAAACACTTCCGGATCTTTTTGATCGACTATGTGAAGTTGGCTACAATTTAGATGCAAAAAAATTTGCTACAGCATCACGTTAAATTTGAATAATGCTTATGTTTATTTTTTTTAAGCGCACGCCTAAAACTACAAGGCACCCCACCACATGCCACAGACACACCCATTCTATAGGCTCAAAGAAACGATTACCCTCACCCTTTTTCAAACAGCAAGCAATTGTGCAAATTTAAATGAAGAGACCGCGTGTGAATTCATTACCGTGAAAGAAATCATTTTAGTCTCTTTGATAAACGCGGGGCTGTTGTCATAATTTTGATGGACTTGCAAAGTTTAAGAGGCAGCCTCTCATTAGATTAAAGAAAAATAGGAAATTCACGTCGGGCATGTACTACAGCTACAATTTCGATTTGATTTGCAGCTACTCGATACAATATAAGGTAATTTGGATGCGCTACAATTTCTCGTAATCCTGATACCTTCTCACTCTGTCTGTATAAATATGGATGTTCAGCCAATGGCAGTACGGATGCTTCCAAAAACCTTTTCATTCGGCGCGCAGCAGATGGATTTTCGCGAGCAATATAAGTTAAAATCTGACGCAAATCGTCGCGCGCCGAAGACAACCAAACAACCGGAAGCATCACTTGTCCTGTTCAGCTTCAAGCTGACTGATTATAACTTCCATTTCAGCCATAACCTCATCATGCGGAATAAGAGGATATGGATTTGCAAGACTTCTCGCTACCTTATCGCGCAGCCATGCAGTGTAGCTGCTTTCCTGTTCAACGGTTTCGAACTCTGAAATTAGCGGAGAAAGGGTGGTCTTCATAATATATGTCCTTTCTATTCCTGAATATTGAAGATAATTACTCTTGGCTATGTTGTCAATACTAGCGAATTGAAAATGTTTAACTTTTAAGCGTCCAAAGTTCTTTTGATCTTGAAACTTAAGGCTTTTTACCCCTCTCAAAAAACACGGGGCTGTTGTCATGATTTTGACAATCATTCCAGAAAGGTTTAAGAGGCAGATAGCCTCTCATAAAAAAACAAATTTTGTAAGTAAAAAACTATTTTTATTGTAAATTTCCTGAAATTACTTTATGAATTAAAAGATGTTTTGGTCGCATACGCAACGACCAAAAGGGAACTGAAAACCCTAGATCCGAGCGTAAAAATAAACCCACTCCTGTGGGTATCCCGGAATTCCGGGAGATTTTGCTATGTCCAGGTGCTTCTCAGCACTAAAAGCAAAATGCTGACTCGGATTCAGTGTTTTCAGACTCCCGGAATACTCATGCGAGGGCGCTCGCAACCGGCGGGGAAAAATGCAATCTCAAAATCTTAATATTGATCTTTTTATTGGCAAAAAAATTCGTTTGAGACGAAAAATGTTGAAGATGTCTCAAAAAACATTAGGTCAGCACTTAGGTGTCACTTTTCAACAAATTCAAAAATATGAAAACGGCTTAAATCGTGTCAGCGCAGGGCGCCTAAAGAGAATTTCTGATATCTTGGATGTTCCCATTGCCTTTTTTTATGCGGATATCTTAACAAAACAACAGCCCCCATACCTTCATGATGAAATCGCATCAAGCACAGAAGAATATCTGCTGCTCAAAAGATTTAGAGTTTTACCAACGGTAAAAAAGAAAGCCTTTTTACAGCTGATCTCTGATGAGAATGCAAGCTAATATCACGCGATAGCATGCGCTATTCAAAGCTCCCCTTGTGAATACTTTATTGCTTGAAGGCAAAACATGCCACCTCTCTGTTTTAAGAAACGACACGTTAAGAGACACTATTTTAATTTCTATTGTAAATTTCTTGAAATTACTTTATGAATTAAAAGATGTTTTGGTCGCATACGCAACGACCAATAGGGCCTTGAAAACCCGAAAACTCAAACATGAATTTATCCCACTTTGTGGGTATCCCGGAATTCCGGGAGTTTTTGCTATGTCCAGGTGCTCTCAGCACTAAAAGCAAAAAGGCTGATTTGAGTTCAGTATTTTCAAGCTCCCGGAATACTCATGCGAGGGCGCTCGCGACCGGCGGGGGGCTTTAAAATGCAAACCAGAGATCTTGATAACGACATTTTCATTGGCAAAAAAATTCGTTTGAGACGAAAAATGTTGAAGATGTCTCAAAAAACATTAGGTCAGCACTTAGGTGTTACTTTCCAACAAATCCAGAAATATGAAAACGGCTTAAATCGTGTCAGTGCAGGACGATTAAAGAGAATTTCTGATATCTTGGATGTTCCCATTGCCTTTTTTTATGCGGATATCATCACAAAACAACAGCCCCCATACCTTCATGATGAAATCGCATCAAGCACAGAAGAATATCTGCTACTCAAAAGATTTAGAGTTCTAACCTCGATAAAACAGAAAGCCATTTTACAGTTACTCGCTGATCGGAATGAGAACTTTTAACATCATGATACAGAGCACTATACTCTCTGTTCTTGGCTTTCTTTCCACACCTCAAAGGATAGGGCTTCTTACCAGCCACTGGCCTATCAACAGTCCAGCTTCTCTCGGCGGGTTCCTCCTGCTAACTACTCATGTAGTCCACTTCATAGGGTTTTATGGATAAGCACCTTGAAAATTTATCACATTCACCCAAAACACTTGATATAGTAAATTTACTACGCCTTATATCACTGTCCTAAACAACAGTGTTTTAGGCAAAAACAAGATATACAACCTCTCACTTAATAAGTTATTGTAACAAAGCTGATAAAAAGCCACACTCTCACCCTCGTAATCTCCAATGAGCAAGGTGGTGGACAGAGATCTATGGAAATTTTTGCTGTTGTTCAAATGGGGAGCGATTTTTCAGCCTTTTACAACTTTAATGCGGGAGAGAAAACCGCAATATAAATTTATGTCCTTGAAGATAAGTATTTTTACGCAAGATAATTCTTTGCTCATACTTGATATGATGAAAGAAAAATGTGAAAATTCTGTTCGGTAATGAGGAGAAAACACCATGATCAAGAGAAGCGTTAAGCTGCTTATCTTAGGAATGATTGGGCTTGCAAATTCTGTTGTAAATTCTTCTGGAAATACTGAAGAATTCTCAAGTTTTGAACGTTCTTTCAATACGGTTCAAGATGCGTCAAACACACAAAAACCTTTTCAGCCTTTAAAAGCTGGAGATTATGACCAAGCCTATGACTATTACATCCAAGGTTATTATTTAAAAGCTTTTCGTGAAGCACTCCGACGTGCTGAAAAAAATGATCCTTTTGCACAAACTCTTCTTGCCCGAATTTATATGGAAGGATGCGCTGTTCCTGTTGACGGTGCGCGTGCTGCTTTATGGTTTGAGCGTGCAGCAAAACAGGGGGAACCTCAAGCACAATTACGCTATGGGCTTATGTTGTTTGATGGTCATTTTATGAAACAAAATCAAGATCTTGGTGAACAGTTTATTCGAAAAGCTGTCAATGCAGGCGTCAAGGAAGCCTATTTTTATTATGGACAACTGCTTCTTTATAAAGCCTCACGTGAAAAACAAGCTCTCCCTGGTGTTTCTTCCCAAAGTCGTGAAAATGAAGCAATCGAGCAAGCCTTAAAATGGTACTTAAAAGGTGCTGCTCTTGGGGATGCTGAAGCTGCTGTTTCTGCTGCCAAAATTCTGTCTTTAGGCACATTAAATCGACCAAAGGATGATCATAATGCCCGTAAGCTCATGGAGGTAGCGGCTCAAAACAACCACTTAGAAGCTCAACTTCTTTTAGCGCAATGGCTTGTACAGGGACGTGGAGGAGAAACAGATTTTCACCGCGCTTTTCATTTACTTCAAAGAAATGCCGTCAACATGATTGCGCCGGCACAAATTTCCCTTGCAAGACTTTATCGAGATGGCACAGGAACAAAAGGCGATATAATCATGGCAGCAGCATGGTATATGCTCGCAAAGGAAGCAAAAATGCAAGCCCCTGATCTTGAAATAATGCTCCAAGGCATGGACAAAACACAACTAGAAAAAGCGCACAAAGAAGCAATAAAGCTCCTTCCTGTTTTTTAAAATACTCCTCTCTGCTGCAAAAAGACAAAATTTATAGAAATTCCGGGAGTTTTTGCACTGTCTAGGTGCTCTCAGCACTAAAAGCAAAATGCTGATTTGGGTTCAGTGTTTTAGACTTCCAGAATACTCATGCGAGGGTGCTCGCACTCGGAGGAGGCTTTAAAATGCGAGCCAAAAATCCTGATAACGACATTTTCATTGGTAAAGAAAACGCACTGGTAACATTTGCTTAAGCAAACGATATCCAATAAGCAAAAGAGCTAGGCTATTCCGAAAATTCCGAAAGCTCTATTTTTTCATTCTTTTTGCTTGGATGAAAAACACGCCGACTCTTATTAAAAAACTATTTTTTATTGCCAAGCCCCCGAAATTACTTTACATATTAAAAGGTATTTTTGGTCGCATACGCAACGATCAACGGGGATTAAAAACCCTAAGGTCCGATACATAAAAATGAACCCACTTTTTGGGTATCCCGGAATTCCCGGAGTTTTTGCTATGTCCAAGTGCTTTCAGCACTAAAAGCAAAAAGGCTGATTCGGATTCAGTATTTTCAAGCTCCCGGAATACTTATGCGAGGGCGCTCGCACTCGGAGGGGGCTTTAAAATGCGAGCCAAAAATCTTGATAATGACATTTTCATTGGCAAAAAAATTCGTTTGAGACGAAAAATGTTGAAAATGTCTCAAAAAACATTAGGTTAACATTTAGGTGTTACTTTCCAACAAATCCAGAAATATGAAAACGGCTTAAATCGTGTCAGCGCAGGGCGTTTAAAAGAAATTGCCGCTATCTCAATGTTCCAGTTTCCTTTTTCTATGCTGATATCTTAACAAAACAACTGCCCCCGTACTCTCATGATGAAATCGCATCAAGTACAAAAGAATACCTGCTGCTCAAAAAATTTAGAGTCCTAACCTCGATAAAACAAAGAGCCATTTTACAATTACTCTCTGATCAAAATGAAAGCTTTTAACATCATAATATAGGGCGCTACACTCTCTGTTCTTAACTTGCCTCCCACCCCTCAAAGGACAGAAGCCCCTTCCCTATCCAGTTGGGAAACAATCCGTCTTCTCAGAACAGAACTCTTTTAGCTTCCCATTTTATGTGGTTCATTTCACAAGATTATCCGGACAAGCTCTCCCTCAAATATTCACCACATACTCTCATAAAAACATCACATGTACAAAATTTGATGCCTTACAAACACCACACCTCAAACGATAGTATTTTACAGAAAACAGAATAAGCATTCATACGTATTAAAAAAAAGATAGCCCTCAAAAAGCAATGCTTGAAAATTTTTTTGGTCGATCTGAAACAGAACCTAACGCATCATTTTATAGATAGAGGACATGATCTTAACATGCAAACGCAAAAAATTGCTTTTTTATCATAATCACTAAAAGCAGCAGTTTATTAAAATATACGCCACCAGAAGCACTTCAAGCAGCCTTTACAGCTGAAACCACTATTCATTGATTAATTAACCTATTGATTAGATACCGATATGTTGTTAATGGCTATAAGTAAAGTTGCTCTTATTTCTGGAAGAGGAGCTTCGCAAATAAAGAGCAACAATAAGTAAGGGGAATTAAAGATGTTAAAATATTTATTGCTGTCACCGGTTGTGTTGGTGGCTGGTTGCGCATCTGTAGGCAATTATTCATCAAATTATGTTGATCAAAGTCTTACAAAGCGTCAGGCACAATTAGTTGCTAACAAATTTATTAGCTATATCAAGAGACCTCTACCACCAGCTACAACCACATTTCTTATAAAGAAAAATAATACAGCAGACAACTTTACTCCTTTATTTATCAATCTGTTGCGACGGAATGGATATAATGTGATCTATACAGATCAACCTCAAAAGCAACAAAACATGGGTGTGAATTTGAGGTATAGAGTAAAATTAAATAGTAGCACTATAGTGTCTCTTTTTCAGTATAGTGTGAACGGAGAACTACGTGCTCATATAAGTACTCAGCCCAAATGAACCCGCTATTTAATGTAAACATTCTCTATATTTTACACGTAAAGACTTAAAAGCTCTTGCGAAAGGCAAAGAGATTTGCATCTCAATAAAAACCCTCATTCTAGCCAGAGTGGATAAATTTTATTATAGATTGTGACAATACAAAATAGTGTAAATTATAGCTTTAAGATTTAAGAAAAGAAGAATACTAAAAATAATGAAAAATGCCCCACACCCTAGCGAATTGTTACGCGAAGATGTAAATGCAAAACTTGGACTATCTGTGATTGAAGCAGCTGAAGAGTTTTCTATATCCCGTGTAGCATTTTCTAGGGTCTTGGTAAAAATCCTTATAACGACATTTTCAGTGGCAAATTCATTGGCAAAAAAATTCGTTTGAGACGAAAAATGCTTAAAATGTCTCAAAAAACATTAGGTCAACATTTAGGTGCCACTTTCCAACAAATCCAGAAATATGAAAACGGATTAAATCGTGTCAGCATAGGGCGTTTAAAATAAATTGCCGCTATCTCAAATGTTCCACTTCTCTTTTTCTATGCTGATATCTTAACAAAACAACTGCCCCCGTACTCTCATGATGAAATCGCATCAAGTACAAAAGAATACCTGCTGCTCAAAAGATTTAGAGTTCTAACCTCGATAAAACAAAGAGCCATTTTACAGCTGCTCTCTGATGAGCAGATACGCTAACATTATGTGATAATGCATTCTGTTCATAAGCATTCATGCGTATTTTACAAAACAGCCCCCCCTAGGCATTTTTTGCTTGGACGAAAAACACGCCGACTCTTATTAAAAAACTATTTTTATTGCTAATCCCCCGAAATTACTTTATGACTTGAAAAGTGTTTTGGTCGCATACGCAACGACCAATAGGGATCTAAAAACCCGAAAACTCAAACATGAATTGACCCCGCTTTGCGGGTATCCCGGAATTCCGGGAGATTTTGCTATGTCCAAGTGCTTTCAGCACTAAAAGCAAAATGCTGATTTGAGTTCAGTGTTTTTAGACTCCCGGAATACTCATGCGAGGGCGCTCGCACTCGGAGGGGGCTTTAAAATGCGAGCCAAAAATCTTGATAATGAAATTTTCATTGGCAAAAAGATTCGTTTGAAACGAAAAATGTTGAAGATATCTCAAAAAACATTAGGTCAACATTTAGGTGTCACCTTCCAACAAATCCAGAAATATGAAAACGGCTTAAATCGTGTCAGCGCAGGGCGTTTAAAAGAAATTGCCGATATTCTCAATGTTCCAGTTTCCTTTTTCTATGCGGATATCTTAACAAAACCACAGCCTCCGTACCCTTATGATGAAGTTATATCAAGTACAGAGGAATATCTGCTGCTTAAAAAATTTAGAGTCCTAACCTCGATAAAACAGAAAGCCATTTTACAGCTGATCTCTGATTAAAATGCAAGCTACATCACACGATAGCGCACACCACGCTCTATCCCATGAGGCACTATAATAAACTCCGTATTCACATGCTCTCAATTAAAAATACCTCATGTTTACGGAACTTATATTATTGCCATCAATGATGATATTTTACGACACAACGGGATAAATTTTCCCAAAATCCCAAAAAATGTTTGTGTAAATTTTTAAAAAGCTTGCGTCTGAGCACTTTTTATGGTCTTGCAAAGAACTGAAAAGCAAAAATACATAAAGGTCCTTTTGTACTTTTTTCTGCAACGCCCATAAGCAAAGACAATGAAGAGCATACAAGGATTATGGAGAGAGCCGCAAGGCTAACAAGGGGGGGGTAAACCCGAAAATAAAAAAAGAGCTTGACTGTTAAAGGCAGCAAAGAAAAGTGCCATAAAGACAACAAGAGAGTTCTTTTTGCAAGAATAGAATTGGATAGAAACGATGAAAATTAATGGCAATGAAATTCGTCCTGGTAATGTGATCGAACATCAAGGGAGCTTATGGGTTGCTGTTAAATGTAACGCTGTAAAACCAGGAAAAGGTGGTGCATTTAACCAAGTTGAAATGAAAAATTTGATTGATGGTACAAAACTTAATGAACGATTTCGTGCTGCTGAGACAGTTGAACGCGTGCGCCTTGAACAAAAAGATTTCACCTTTCTTTATCAACAAGGGGATGCTTTGGTCTTTATGGATTCAGAATCTTATGAACAACTTGAACTCCAAAAGGATTTTGTTGGTGAACGTGCCGCTTTTCTCCAAGATGGGATGACTGTCACAGTTGAACTTTATCAAGAAAAGCCTATCGGCATCTCACTTCCTGATCAGGTTGCTGTCACGATTGCTGAAGCCGATCCTGCACTTAAAGGACAAACAGTTACAGCTTCTTATAAACCCGCTATTCTTGAAAATGGGATTCGGATTCTTGTTCCTCCCTTTATGAATGCTGGTGAACGTATCATTGTAGACACCAATGAGTTGATTTATTTGCGTCGTGCAAATGAAAAAGATAAATAAAGGAATAAACAATGGCCCATTCTGCAGTCATGAATGTCATGGTGCAAGCTGCAATGAAAGCAGGACGCTCGTTGGTACGTGATTACGGTGAAGTGCAAAATTTGCAAGTGTCTTTGAAAGGACCTGCAGATTATGTCAGCCAAGCAGATCGCAAAGCGGAAAAAATTATTTTCAATGAACTAAGCAAAGCACGTCCCAAATTTGGTTTTCTGATGGAAGAGTCTGAGGAAATCATTGGCGAAGATTCACAACATCGTTTTATTGTTGATCCTTTAGATGGTACTACAAATTTTCTCCATGGCATTCCTTTTTTTGCTGTTTCCATTGCCTTAGAAAGCCAAGGAAAAATCGTTGCTGGTGTCATTTACAATCCCGTGAGTGATGAACTCTTCACCGCAGAACGTGGGTGTGGTGCTTTTTTTAACGACCGGCGCTGTCGCGTTTCTGCTCGACGCAGACTAGAAGATTGTGTCATTGCCACAGGTATGCCTCATTTTGGTCGCCCAAATCATGGAACCTATCTTATTGAATTACGTAATGTGATGATGGAAGTTGCTGGATTGCGCCGTTTTGGCGCTGCTGCTCTTGATTTAGCTTATGTTGCTTCTGGCAGAACCGATGGCTTTTGGGAAGATAACCTGCAAATTTGGGATATGGCTGCTGGAATACTGATGGTTCGTGAAGCCGGTGGTTTTGTCACTGATAAAGAAGGCGGCAACAATATATTCCGTAAAAAAAATATTATCGCCGGCAATGAACACATTCGCCTAAAATTAGAAAGAGTTCTCAAAAAAGGCATTTAAGCCTTAAAGAAAATCCAACAGATTACCTCAGCCAAGCAGATCGCAAAGCGGAAACAATATTATCAATGAATGAAGCAAAGCACACCCCAAATTTGGTTTTCTGATGGAAGAGTCTGAGGAAATCATTGGCGAAGATTCACAACATCGTTTTATTGTTGATCCTTTAGATGGTACTACAAATTTTCTCCATGGCATTCCTTTTTTTGCTGTTTCCATTGCCTTAGAAAGCCAAGGAAAAATCGTTGCTGGTGTCATTTACAATCCCGTGAGTGATGAACTCTTCACCGCAGAACGTGGGTGTGGTGCTTTTTTTAACGACCGGCGCTGTCGCGTTTCTGCTCGACGCAGACTAGAAGATTGTGTCATTGCCACAGGTATGCCTCATTTTGGTCGCCCAAATCATGGAACCTATCTTATTGAATTACGTAATGTGATGATGGAAGTTGCTGGATTGCGCCGTTTTGGCGCTGCTGCTCTTGATTTAGCTTATGTTGCTTCTGGCAGAACCGATGGCTTTTGGGAAGATAACTTGCAAATTTGGGATATGGCTGCTGGAATACTGATGGTTCGCAAAACCGGTGGTTTTGTCACCGATAAAGAAGGCGGTAGCGATATATTTCGCAAAAAAAATATCATTGCCGGCAATAAACACATTCGCATTAAACTATAAAAAACCCTCAAAAAAGGCATTTAATTCTTACAGTTTTTTACAAAACCCTTAGAATCTTAAAAAACCACATGAAGAGAGAGTTTTTAATTTTCTTACAGAAAACGATAGCAACTCGCGAATGAGATAGTGACAAAAAACATCACCACGAACAAAAAATGTACTTGCTATAAGCCCCCACAAAAGCAATCCCCAATAGCTTACCTTATTGACGTTTCTGTTATTCAAATTCCCCTGCAAACAAACTGAAAAAGGCAATAAACAAAAAAACATCATAACCAAACGCCCCAAAAAGCAATTATCGCACCTGAGGCAAAAACCTCTCCTACTTCTCTTGAGAGATCACTCTTACACTGCGCGCAAAAAAATTGACTCTAGAAGAGCCCACTCTCTCCTTTTTGGTAAGAACTGCTGTACATTACTCTCACTGCTTATCAATATGTTTCACCACCGCGTGTGATAACAGAGGTTTCAGTAAATTCACCGATTCATACAATTGTTATCAGCTTCTTCTTCTTTTCAGCATTATTCTAAAGTATGTATCAGATAGGCATAAGATTTATAAAAATGCACATTTTTGTTCTCGAGAATTGCTTCTTGAAATTCGCTCACGAACTGTTCTTGATCTTTTTTGATAGCCTCTTCCAGTGCATTTACCTTTTTATCACCAAAAATGATTTTTAATTTTTCTTTTGAATTTCCTATTTTGACAAGCATTTTCCAAAAAATCCATTGATTATCACATTTCTTACTTGACCACTTCATCCATTCTATGACTCCTAATTTATAGGCTTTTTCATATGTTGGAGTCTCTTTAGCAATACGCAACCCCTTTTTCTTTTCTTTATCTTTCTCTCTACAAACCTCCATTGCCCTTTTAACCGTGGAGTAACAACAATCCTTATCAAAGGCCATATATCCTTCTTTTACCGTATCAATAAGCTGCTTATAGTAAATAAAAGTTTTTCTTGCCGCTTTATAAGCACTGGAAATATCATACAATAATGCTAGAAGCTCTCTTTTACGAATGCATAGTAATTTAGCATCTCTAGGCAGACTAAGATACCAACAAGACAGTATCTCTTCTAGCGTTTCATATTCTGTATATCTTCATAATAAATTTCCAAAGACTTTAACTCTTCATAGTATCCTGAAGCCTTTTTTTGTAGTTGCTGTTCATATTCAGCCGTAATCATATTATCAACCATATATAAACACCAATGAAGCGACAACATTGTATGTTTATATCGTTTTTTTTCGTAAGAGGATCTACAAACTTTTGCAAAGTGATCCTATTCTTTCTCATCAATCGCACTGCTTTGAGATAAGTTTTCTTAAAAGTGATTATGAATGCATTTATTTTTTTGATATGTTCATCAGTCAGTTCTTTTGTCAGCGCCTTTTCATGCAAAAACCACGCTTCTCCATATCCTTGCATACAAATATCTTTTACCATCAAAGGCCATTGTCCGCTCGATTCAGAAGATAGCCAATGTTCAGGATTTTTTATCTCCAGTAAATCTCTTTCCCAATGCTTTGCTTCTTCATCCCATTGTTTAATCCATTTTGGCGATATTTTTTGAGTTTTTTTAACAAGCCTTTGTTCCCATTGTGCAATAATATCGTGGTATATCGCGCACTCTCGATCTTTTAGCTGCAGTAATTTCTCAAACTGTTCAAGTTGTTCAATTAATTGCTTTTTATGGCTATTTGCGAACGCCAGCATCAAACTTTCCACAAAATAGGCTATAACTGCCACACTTAACAAAGTCTCCATTGAAAATTCGCAAAACCAAAGCACACCGAGTATGATAATGAATAAAATTGTATCTCCGAATCCTTTCCACACCTTTTTCATAACCTCCACAAAAACCTCTGCCACAACCTCAAAAAGATAGTTTAATATAACCATTCCTATAATAGCGATTGCCCCTATGACTATCAGTAATATGAAGCCCATTACCACTTCGCCCAATTCACTCATTCTTGCCTTCTTTTATTCTCACCAACATTTAACGCAGCTCTTTTATCGATCCCTCGATATTGTGTCATTACGTGTATATCTGATTTGAAAATCACTACATATTATATTTTAATAAAAATAATACACAAAATATAGATATTTTTATTGGTAAAATAAAACAATTTGTATTTAATTGTATTGCTCTTATGCTTTATGCACTTTAAAGAAAAGCCTTATAATTCTTAAAATGCACTCCCATAATATTGGTTCAAAGTACTCAAACGCCTAAAGCCCCTAAAACTTGAGACGCTTCATGAAGAGGACTTATTCTTTCTAAAGTGTTTACCTCACGCAATCTTCCCTGCTTGGTATATGCAAGAGACATGGTTTTAACTGATTTAACATAACCAAATTTGAAATACGAAAATCCTATGGTATTCATGATCTCTCATGAAAAACAATGCGTTATCATTATAAATCAACGTGACAGTGCTGTTATGAAGAGAACTCCTTGCACATCTTAATAGTCCATAGCGATTTAACTGGATATTATTTTATATTCTGTACACAAATGAAGTATTTTTATAAAAATGCTTCATCTCAGGCAGAAAAAAGAACAGCCCGTTAAAAAAGAAAAACACCTTAAAGCTTGCCTTTCTTTTTTCCATGAGAGTTTCAAATTGATAAGCCTGTCTGAAAAGAGTGCTGTTTATGCCCTTAAAGATACTGCTCTTGTATCAAGATCACTTACTCAGATGAAAATTACAGTTTAGCCAAATGCGCATAAACATTATTTTTTATAATGAGTTGTGTGTTCCTTCTTCCACAAGAGCGCCTTTATCCATCACGAGAATACGATCCGCTTTTAAAATTGTTGCCAAACGATGTGCAATGACCAAGGTTGTACGATTTTGCATCAACCCTTCTAAGGCATCTTGCACCAACTTTTCACTGTTTTCATCCAAAGCAGATGTTGCTTCATCAAGTAGTATACTTTGATTTATAATAATAATTCATTGTCTTGTATGTTGAATGAGAATCCCGAATACCGTAGGATTCTCTCATTTCAAATCGGTTCCATGGTGAATCAATCAAAACTATGTTTCTTGCACGTACCAAGCGGGGAGAGTCCGCGTGAATAAAAAAACTATTAAGAAAAGATTTAAAATGCCTCTCATGAATCGTCTCAAGTGCTAAGGGCTGTAACAACATCCACGAGTTGGCAAAGTGTGTGATAGTGCTGGCTTGCTTCTTCATAAGCGTAAATATGCAGGTGCACAATAGCTTTACCGTTATAGCATTCATGGATGCCGTCGCGAAATGGATTTGGGTGCTCTTTGAGAGATATATCTTTAAAATAAGCCTGTGAAACTGTAACAAAACGGCGTTCTGTTTTCCGTGAGAAACAAAATTCCATTAAAGAACGGAATAAACAAGTGTGAGGCAATAAGCAATCTCCATTATTTAAAAGATATTGCTCTGAGCTGGCAAAGTGTGTGATGGTGCTGGCTTGCAACAAGAGAGGTGCATTTCTTAAAATCGCCTATACAACACTAATGCGTTGTCTTTGCCCTCCAGAAAGCATGGTACTGCGTTCTCTTCCTTGCGTATCAAAGTCGTTTGGTAGGGATTTAATAAATTCAAGTGCATTGTCCGCTTTAGCGGCAGCAAGAATTTCTTCTTCATGGGTATTTTCAATTCAAAAAAGATGAACTGTTTGCAATCGTTTTATCTGAGATTTTTATACGCTATGAGAAGAGGTGTATGCGTGTATTTCAAAATGATTTTTGAATTTAAAAAACGCAACCACTACGATTTATAAGGGTTTAAGACCTATCTTTTTCTGTTGGATGCGTTTTTGAATTAATATTTAAAGTGCACTCTTTGACAGGATAAAAAAACCATCGTTTGCAATCGTTTTGTTTAAAATTTTTGTACCCCATAAGAAGGAGGCTTTTACATGCCAATATTACCAAAACGATTTTTGAACTTAGAAAGACGACCACCACGGTCTACAAGTGTTTGGGATCCACCTGTCCATGCTGGATGCGTTCTTGGGTCAATATCTAGATTAAGGGTATCACCTTCTTTTCCCCAAGTGGAACGCGTCGTATATTGGGTTCCATCCGTCATTACAACGGTAATTTTGTGATAGTTGGGATGAATATTCGCTTTCATGCGTCAAACCTTTTGCGTTTATAGAATGAAAGAACACTTACTCATTTTTTTAAGTGCGCTTCCTTTGTCTTTTTGATACACTGATTTAAAGTATTTATTTCTATAGCTGAGCACGCATCAAAAAACAAGTGTTCAAGATACATCATTGTATCAAGTGTTATAAATCATTTAATAGAGTGAGCGAAATTTTATAATGTTACATTATCATTCAGAAAAATCTACGAAATCTTCCCATAAAAAATCTTCATTCTCTTCGCTTGCAATTTTTGTTCCTTATCTTTTGCGCTATCGTTGGTTGTTTATCTTTGCCTTTATTGCTTTGTCTGTTGCTGCTCTGATCACATTAGCTTTGCCAGTGGCTATCCGACAAATGTTTGATCATGGGTTTTCTACTTCAAGCCATGGACATATCAATTTTTACTTCGGAATTTTATTTATCTTAGCTTTGTTTCTCGCATTTGCTTCAGCTGGACGTTATTACTGTGTTATCACCTTGGGAGAACGGATTGTTGCCGATTTACGGCGTGATGTGTTTGTTCATATTATGAGACTCTCTCCTGCTTTTTTTGATCGGTCACATTCAGGAGAGATTGTTTCAAGGCTTCTAACCGATACAACACAAATAAAATTAGCCGTTGGTTCGACCGCCTCTACTGCTTTGCGTCAGTTGATTATCGTGATCGGAGCTGTCGTGATGATGGTGATCACCAATGCTAAATTATCTTTGCTGGTTCTGGCTGCTATTCCTATCGTGGCCATTCCCTTGGTGGTCTTTGGACGTAAAGTTCGTACGCGTACACGTGCCGCGCAAGATCGTCTCGCAGATGCTAATGCTGTCGCTACAGAACAGGTAAGCGCTATTCGAACTGTGCAAGCTTTTACCGCTGAAAAACTCGTTACAATACGTTTTTCACAATTGATAGAACGTGCTTTTCAAACAGCACGTGCTTCTGTAATCTTGCGCTCCTTTTTTACGGGGTTTGCAATTTTTTTGGTTTTTAGCAGTGTGGTTGCTGTTTTATGGATTGGATCGCGTGATGTTTTGAATGGAACGATGACAGGAGGGACCTTAGGACAATTTGTCCTTTATGCGGTTTTTGGAGCTTCTACTTTTGCGCAATTATCGGAACTGGGAGCAGAATTAATCCAAGCAGCAGGCGCTGCTGAACGGCTTGCCGAATTGTTACAAGAAAAACCTGCTATTGTAGCTCCTAAAAATGCTTTATCATTAGAGCAACCTGTTCGAGGTGAACTTGTTTTTGATCAGGTTGATTTTACCTATCCCTCTAGACCACAAGAGAAGGTTTTACGCTCACTTTCATTTTCTGTAAAAGCAGGTGAAACGGTTGCTTTTGTTGGGGCTTCCGGAGCAGGAAAAAGCAGCATTTTTTCTTTGATCCTTCGTTTTTATGATCCAATAAGTGGAACAATTCGGTTGGATGGCATGGAAATTAATCGCCTTTCTTTACAAGATTTACGCAGTGCAATTTCCTATGTTCCACAAGATGTCGCCATTTTTGATGGAACATTGCGCGATAATATTATTTTTGGAACTGAAAATACCCATGAAGAGGAAATCCTTGCTGCTGCTAAAGCGGCTAATGCACTTGAATTTATTCAAGCTTTACCAGATGGCTTGGATACGCAAGTAGGAGAACGCGGTACCATGCTTTCTGGGGGGCAAAAACAACGCATTGGTATTGCGCGGGCAATTTTAAGAAATGCACCCCTCTTGCTGCTTGATGAAGCAACATCTGCTTTGGATGCAAACAGTGAAAAGTTGGTGCAAGACGCCTTAGACGGGTTGATGCAAAATCGAACAACATTGGTCATTGCGCACCGTTTGGCAACAATTTTAAAAGCAGATCGTATTCTTGTAATGGATAAAGGCGCTCTTGTGGAAGAAGGAACCCATGCCGAACTTGTGGCAAAAAATGGCGTTTATGCCTATCTCGCAAAACTCCAATTTTCACCTGAGTGAGTGATCTTGATACAAGAGCAGTACTTGGGCAGCAGTACTTGGGCGTGAATACCGCGCTTTACAGGCAGAGGATTATTAATTTAAGGGCTCATGGAAAAAAGAGGGATAAGAATTAAGATGAAAAAGAGGAGCAAGAATTGAGGCAGTTTCTTTTTGAATTACAGGTTGTTCTTTTTTCTGCATAAGTTAGATCATTTTTATAAAAACGCTTCTATGTACAGAATATAAAACGATGCCAAGTTAATCTCTATGATTAAGGTGTATAAAGAACTCTCTTCATAATAAAACCGTCATGTTGTTTATTATAAAGATAATTTATTATTTTTCGTGAGAAATCCTAATACCATAGGATTTTCTTATGCTGAACTCTCATAGTGAATCAAACAAAATCTTTTGCTTGCGCATCACAAGTGGGGTTGGCGTGTGGAGTGAAACTGTACAAGAAAGGAGCAAGAACCTCTCTTGCCCCTTTAAGTTCCAAGAACTGTCACAACATTGGAGCGCTGACAAAAGAATATACGCTGGCAAAGATTAATAATGGTGCTCGCTTGCTTGAGTCCCTTATGCAGCTTACTTGATAGATTCTACCCTAAAAACTTACCCCACTCTTTAAAAAAAATTAATATGAAAAATTTTTCATGCCCTCTATCTCAGCGCTCTAAACAATAGTGTTTACCGAAAATCATGACAAGCTGTAATTTATAAATACGCTTCTCTCATCTGTAAAAGTATCCTTTTATTCTCTTTTAAAAAACGAACATTGTTTGCAGATTCTTATTATTGAAAAAGAGCAAAGATTTTTTTAGCGTTTTTGGGTGTCTCTATAATTTTTGTGTGAGCGCGTATGAGCAACAGCTTTTGTAATAAACCCGCTTTTGGCAAAATTGTAAAATTTTATCAAATTTATTGTTTGTAAATATCACCACGACCACTGTCTTTTCTCCTTGCAGACACAACAACCTCAAAACACTTTCTCTTTGCTCACAAATCGTCTCTCCAGCTCTCTCTTCCAGTCATAGCCTATAAAAGTAAGGATAGAGTGCTTTGATTGGACACCATCTTCTCATCCCCAAGACCCACAATCCCATCATTTATATTTACAGCCCTCATTTATAGCACCTCCTGTTGTGCTTTAAGAAGGCATTTTAACGATGATAGGAACGTGTACAAAAGTATCTAGAGCAATATTTTTTAAATAATGGAGATTGCTTATTGCTTCACACTTTTGTTTATTCCGTTTTTAATGGGATTTTGTTCCTCACGGAAAACAGAA
>NZ_JBHIQP010000003.1:130158-157688 GCF_042196625.1 Bartonella sp. AC535YNZD
CGCCCTTTTGTTGCAGTTTCATGGGCTTGTTTTAAAGATATATCTCTCAAAGAGCACCCAAGTCCATTTCGCGACGGCGTCCATGAATGCTATAACGGTAAAGCTATTGAGCACCTTCATCTTTACGTTTGTGAAGAAGCAAGACGGCACCATCACACTCTTTGGCTAGCTCAGAGCAATATCTTTTAAATAATGGAGATTGCTTATTGCTTCACATTTTTGTTTATTCCGTTTTTTAATGGGATTTTGTTCCTCATGGAAAACAGAACGCCCTTTTGTTGCAGTTTCATGGGCTTGTTTTAAAGATATATCTCTCAAAGAGCACCCAAGTCCATTTCGCGACGGTGTCCATGAATGCTATAACGGTAAAGCTATTGAGCACCTTCATCTTTACGTTTGTGAAGAAGCAAGACGGCATCATCACACTCTTTGCTAGCTCGTGGATGTTGCGACAGCCTTTGGCACTAGAGAGGGGTCATAGGAGGGATTTTAAATCTTTTCTTCTATATTTTTACCCACACGCTAGCCCCGCTTGTGATGTGCAAGGGAATGGTTTTGATTGATCCAAGAAAACAGATTTGAAATGAGAAAATCTTACGTTATTCGGGCGACTAATTCAATATAAATAATGCTAAATTATCATTATAAGTCAATGTATTGTGCAAATATGATATATCTTTAGGGTCTTTATGTTTTAAAGCTTGCACGAAATCATAATTTTTTTGTATAGCGAGCCAAGTGTGTGTAAAATACACACCCTAACCATTTCAAATCATTCAGCTGTTTCAGTAACAGATAAGCCAAGTTCTACGATTATATCTTCAATCACCAATTCATCGAAGTGCAGCGGATTTTCATCATTTTTTAGCGCTCCCTCTTCAGTGATCCTCTAGATAATTAACTCATTCGGCATCTATACCAGCAAAGCGAAATATTACGTGCTAATTTTTCTTTACATTCATTAACCAAGAACCCTCAAAATGACCTTTTAGCGGATAGAGCCAAAAGGATGAGTCATTCAAAAATCATTTGGTGATATAACTATATCAAGAGCACCGAGAATATGTCTTAGTTTCTAAGTATAGGCGATTTACTCCCTTTTATCGTATCAGTCTTGTCGAAGGCTTTAAGTCTTTTATGTTTAAATCAAAAAATCATAATTGGATTATATTGCATAAAGATGCTTTTTTTGATTTTTTCATTTAACACACGATAAGGTACCATTTAGGCACGATGAGAAGCTTTCCCCTTATATCATGATTTCAGAGCTGCATGAGAAGAATAAAAGATGATGTGGCTTAATAAGAGAGTTTGTTCATAAGCCGTTTGGGTGTCTTAATCAAGGATGCCGTTAGGCGCCTCTGTAAGGTTTTCCTTGAGCTTGAGGAACCAAGGCTTGTTAGTCCCTTCGTTAAAAGCGGGTCTGATGTTATGATTTTGGAGAGCGATTATGAAGAATTTGAGAGGCTATCGGCCTCTTATTTTGGATTAAGTTATGTATAAACGAAGGGCGCTTTTTTATTCAGGGAGAATAAGAACATATCCAGAAGGGGCTAAACGGAATAAGAGAGCGTCGTAACCCCACGCAGCATACAGGGAGCAAATAGAAAAAATGCCTTCACCAATTGCTAAAAGTAATGTGAGCGATATACCGGCCTCATCTGCTGTTGCTTCGCGGCGTTGTAAGTAGTATGCGACAAAAAGGAAAAAGCACGCGAATCCACTCGCATTCCCAAAGAAAATTAGTATGGCATGAATCGGTCCACGAAGACGGAACAGGATAAGAAAAATTGTAAAAGTAAATACTGTAAAGATCCCTTCGAATATTCCACGCACTATATTGCACAATTTTCGCATCATAATTGCAGAAAAGCTCTGTTCTGCGTATCGATTTTTTCTTTTGATGCTTGTATTCTTAGAAGATATACCGTCCACAACTCCCCCCGTTTTAAAGCAAAAACGCTATAAATTTAATCGCTTATAATTATATCATCACAAAAGACAAGAAAAATTTATTCATTTTAACGAAAAAATAGGTGTTTTATTGAGGAGCAAATCTATTTTCTTTTGCAAAAGTTATTCAATCCGTTCGTCAATAGAAAGTCTACCCCCATTGAACAGGAAACTATCCTGATGCACAAAAATTTCATAAGCTGTATGTCTAATCAATTCAGAAATCGTAATTCTTCAATCTATCAGCTTATCCACTTTTGCAACTACACTCAAATGGATTCTGCTGATGATAAGTAATGATAACATGAAAAAACACCACACTATCAAACTCTTCAATACAGTATTTGCTTTATGATTTTCACTCAAAAAGCAAGTGCCCACTTCATGAATGACACCATACTAAAGTGCTGTGCATTCACAAATTTCCTAGCATTATCTCCCCTTCTCGAAATTGCACCTCTCCCGCAATCTTATCTCTCAGGTAGCACCCATTAAAGACTTTTAAAATATCCAAGGAAACAATTTTCTGAGAAGCTTTCAAGCCTAAAACGCCCCCGCCATTTTATCTATGGTGAGGGCACCCCAAATCACGCAGAAACATGAAAAATCTCTCCGCATTTAAAAACAGAGCTTGTGCTTCAATTGCACGCTTTTTCCTGTTCTTTGGTCCATTGTCCTAAAGCCGCAAGATGATTCATCCGAGCCCGATGACGAAAGGCTTTCTGTGCAACAGCAATATTTTCATCTTTTCCAGCCCATGCTTTTAAGGCAGCTGCTTGCAATGCGCGTCCATAGGAAAAGGTCAATTTCCAAGGCAATGAGCCTAAAGAATTCATGGCAGATAAATGCGCTGTTGCTTCCTGATCAGACTGTCCTCCAGAAAGAAAAGCAATTCCTGGAACAGCAGCAGGAACCGTTTGTTTAAGCACCTGGACGGTTTTTTCAGCAACTTCTTCAACACTAGCCTTGCGTGCATCCTTGCCATCAATCACCATATTGGGCTTTAAAATCATCCCCTCCAAAAGAATACGGGCTTCAAACAATTCTTTAAAGACAGCCTGTAAAACAGCGCGTGTCACCTCAAAGCAACGCGTAATGGAATGCCCACACGACGGTCCATCCATTAACACTTCCGGTTCAACAATTGGCACAATATTCAACTCCTGACACAAAGCAGCATAGCGTGCAAGAGCTTGTGCATTTTGTCTTATGGCGCCTCTTGTTGGCAAAGTGTGTTCATCAATAGCAATTACCGCACGCCATTTAGCAAAACGTGCTCCCAAAGCATAATAATCTTTTAGCCGCTCACGAAGACCATCCAACCCTTCGGTAATTGTCTCTTGGGGAAAAGCAGCCAATGGTTTGGCTCCCGTATCAACTTTAATGCCTGGCAAAGCGCCTGAATCCCGAATAAGATCCGTCAACATTTGTCCAGTTGATGCTTTTTGCCGAATGGTTTCATCAAATAAAATGACTCCAGAAATGGCATTTTCCATAGCTTCTTTTGCGCTAAAAAGCATTTCACGATAAGCACGGCGACTATCTTCATGAGATTCAACACCAATACTTTCAAAACGCTTGCCAATGGTTGCCGTACTTTCATCTGCTGCTAAAATACCTTTACCTGTATACACCAAAGAAAGTGCAATATCTTCAAGCCGTTCGTTCATAAAAAAAATCCTCTTTATTTTGTCTTTAAATTTTCCAAAAGTGCGCACCACGCGCGATATACTCTACACAACAACACACAGTTCTTTTTTTAGCTGCACTTTAAATAGACATTTAAGCTTGCATAAGGGCAAAAATGCCAGGTAAAATCTTACCTTCCATCCATTCCAAAAAAGCTCCTCCAGCAGTCGAGAGATAAGTAAAATCATTGGCAACACCAGCATGATTAAGGGCGAAAACCGTATCGCCTCCTCCCGCAATTGAAACCAGTTTCCCTTTTTGACTACGTTCTGCTGCATAGCGTGCCACGGCAATTGTTCCCTTATCAAAGGGAGGCATCTCAAAAACACCAAGGGGTCCATTCCACACAAGGGTAGCAGCTTCATCAATTGCAGCATTGATATGCGCAATAGAACGTGCACCAACATCCATAATCATGCCATCTTGTGGAATATCTTCAATGTCATAGAGACGATGTGGTGCATCTTTTTCAAAGCGAAATCCAACGACAGCATCCTGAGGGAGCAGAAGCTTACATTGACACTCTTGCGCTTTTTTAATGATTTTTTTAATTGTTTCCATCAATGCATGTTCACACAGTGATTTCCCTACATGGATACCTTGCGCCGCTAAAAAACTGTTGGCCATGCCCCCACCAATAACCAAAGAGTCGACTTTTTCCACCAAATGATTGAGCACAAAAAGCTTACTAGAAACCTTGGCACCTCCCACAAGGGCAATTACAGGACGTGTTGGATTGCCCAATCCTTTTTCTAATGCCTGCAATTCACCTTGCAAAGAACGCCCCGCATAAGAAGGCAACAAATGCGTTATGCCCTCTACCGAAGCATGGGCACGATGAGAAACTGAAAAAGCATCATTAACATAGAGATCGCCATTATGAGCCAAAGCTTCTGCAAAAGAACAATCATTTTTTTCTTCCCCTGAATGAAAACGAACATTTTCAAGCAGTAAAACACTCCCATTTTGTAATGACTCAACTGCAACCTGCACCGCCGAACCGATACAGTCAGGAGCAAAAGCAACCGGCTGATTAATGATCTTTTCCAATACTTGTACAACAGGACGGAGTGAAAACTCTTGTTCTACCTTTCCTTTGGGGCGACCACAATGAGAAAGCAGAATAAGTTTAGCACCACGCTTTTGTAGCTCAACGAGTGTTTCTTTATGTCGTACAAGACGTGTCTCGTCACAAACTTTGCCCAGTGCCATAGGAACATTAAAATCCACGCGCACAAGAACACGTTTGCCCAAAACATCAACATCATCAAGTGTACGAAACCCCATCACTGCTTCCTCTTCACTTTCCATTGTTTCAAATAAAAACGCATCCAACAACCCTGCCCACTTTTCTTTCCACTTATCCCCTCTTTGCTTTTACAAGAGATCCACAACATCCTATCTCTCACCCTGTGCTTAAAAATCCAAAGCTTTTATCGTCAAATGTACAAAAGCCCACCATTGCTATTAATCTTCATATTCCATTGTGGCAAACAAATGCATTGGCTCAACTTGATCTCTATTAAAGCTTCCTTTTACTTCTAGGCAAAAGAATTTACATCTCCTTTTTTATGACGTTTTCTCAAAGGGTATCTCGTTCAGATCTTGCTTTTTCAAAGTTTATTCTTTTATTCAGCTTTTAAAAGCACGTATTGACCCAGTATTAAAACAAAACACATCATCAATGTTTCAATAGCTCTTCTCTCTAGCGCATGAGAACAACAGCCTCTATCTGTTTTTCTCAAAATTGCACAAAAATGAGACTTTTTCCTATAAAAAGAGGACCCTGAGGTCCTCTTATATTGTCTTAGCAAAAGCCACAGCCGTATCACTCATACGGTTAGAAAAGCCCCATTCATTATCATACCAAACCAAAACACGACAGAGCTGACCATCAATTACTTTGGTTTGATCATTGTGGAAAATCGCTGAATAAGGATTATGATTAAAATCACAACTCACGAGTTTCTCTTCTGTCGTGTCTAAAATTCCCTTCAAAGAACCTTGTGCAGCAGCAGCAATAGCTGTATTAATTTCTTCGATTGTTGTGGAACGCTTAGCAATAAATGTCAAATCAACCACAGAAACATTAGGGGTTGGAACACGAATCGATACACCATCAAGCAATCCCTTTAATTCTGGCAAGACCAATCCCACAGCTTTTGCCGCTCCTGTTGAGGTAGGAATCATAGAAAGAGCTGCCGCACGTGCACGATAAAGGTCCCGATGCATTGTATCCAACACAGGTTGATCACCCGTATAAGAATGGATTGTTGTCATGAAACCCTTTTCAATGCCCACCGTGTTGTGTAAAACTTGTGCAACAGGGGCCAAACAATTGGTTGTACAAGAAGCATTTGAAACAACGCGATGCTCGCTGCTTAAAGATTGATGATTAACCCCATAGACAACCGTAAGATCTGCTCCTTCAGAAGGCGCAGAAACAAGAACACGCTTTGCCCCCGCCTCCAAATGAGCACTTGCTTTATCACGCGCCGTAAAAATGCCCGTACATTCCAAAGCAATATCGATATCCAAATCTTTCCAAGGCAATTGAGCAGGATCACGCTCTGCGCATACCTTTATTAAACCACCTCCCACATCAATAGCATCCCCCACCACCTCAACAGTTCCAGGGAAGCGCCCATGAACTGAATCATAGCGCAACAAATGGGCATTTGTTTCCACAGATCCTAAATCATTAATTGCAACCACTTTAATATCTTGTCGTCCACTTTCTACAAGCGCACGTAAAATATTGCGTCCAATACGACCAAACCCATTAATTGCAACACGAACCGTCATTTCACATGTTTCCTCATCAATTTTTAAAAGCACACCATTTAAAACACAATAAATAGGTATTTCATCAATCCCAAATCATTAATTCCTATAACGTCAATATCTTGATTAATCACTTACTTATCCACAATAATGCACAAGATCATCCACAACACTGTACAGTATAGACGCCCTACGACCAAACCAACTCATGACAACACAAGTTGTCATTTTGTCTTTTCCTCTTTGATCTTTCCAAGCTCTTTTTCTGCGGTCGCAACGACATTTTCCCAAGTAATACCAAAATGCGCATAAAGGGTATCAATTGTTCCACTTGCCCCAAAGCCCTCCATACCAATAAACACACCATCACAGCCAATAAAACGGTCCCATCCTTGGGAGACAGCAGCTTCAATAGCAATTTTAATCGGTGCCTCTCCAATGAGAGCACGCTGATAGGAGAGAGATTGTTGAGAAAAAAGTTCAAAACAAGGAACAGAAATCACACGCGTTGGGATATTTTTTTCTTCTAAAATCGCATGTGCTTGTACCGCAATTTGCAATTCTGAACCGGAAGCAAATAAAGTCACTTGCGCTTCATCACTGGCCGTTAATAATTCATAAGCACCAAGCATACAAAGATTTTCTTCTTCATACTCTTGACGCAAAAGCGGTAGATTTTGTCGACTCAAAGCCAAGGTAGAAGGTGTTCCGCGTGCTTTCAAAGCCAATTGCCAACATTCGACTGTTTCCATGGCATCAGCAGGGCGAAATACAAGATGATTAGGCATGGAACGCAGGCAAGCCAAATGCTCCACAGGTTGATGGGTAGGACCATCCTCACCAAGACCAATAGAATCATGGGTCATGACATAAACCACCCGCAACCCCATAAGAGAAGACAAACGCATAGCGGGACGCATATAGTCAGAAAAGCATAAAAATGTTCCCCCATAAGGAATAAAGCCCCCATGAAGAGCAAGCCCATTCATTATAGCGCCCATTGCGTGTTCGCGAATTCCATAATGCAGATAGCGCCCTGAAAAATCATCTGCAGAGATACTTTTCATTTGGCTGCTTTTTGTGTTATTGGACCCTGTTAGGTCGGCAGAACCACCAATGGTTTCCGTAATGACTTCATTGATCACTTCAAGAGCCATTTCCGAAGCTTTACGCGTAGCAACAACGGGGCGCTCTTCAACCAATTTCTGTTTATAAGCATCGATAGCGCCATCAAATCCGCCCACGAGATCGCCCCGCATCAATCTTTCAAACTCCACACGCTCTGAAACAGGAAGATCAGCAAATTTTTCTTCCCATTTTTGACGTTTTTTAGCAGCATTGAGACTAGCCAAGCGCCAATTATCGAGAATATCGGCTGGAATAACGAAAGGCTCAGCATCCCACCCTAAAGCGATACGGGTTTCAGTGATTTCTCGTGCACCCAAAGGGGCACCATGAACTTTATTGGTACCCGCTTTATTGGGTGCTCCAAAACCAATTGTTGTTTTACAAGCGATCAAAGTTGGTTTATCGGAATTTTGTGCCGCCTCAATAGCCCGCGCAATTGCTGCTTGATCATGCCCATTGACTTTATGTGTCTCCCAACCAGATGCCTTAAAACGCGCAATCTGATCTGTACTGTCAGCAAGGGAAATCTCTCCATCGATAGAAATATTATTATCGTCCCACAACACAATAAGCTTATTGAGTTTCAAATGACCGGCAAGGGAAAGTGCTTCTTGAGATATCCCTTCCATAAGGCATCCATCGCCTACCAACGCATAAGTGTAATGGTTGATAAGATCACCAAAACGGGCATTTTGCAAACGCTCTCCAAGAGCCATCCCCACGGCATTAGCCAATCCTTGTCCGAGAGGACCAGTCGTTGTTTCGATTCCCGCCACATGCCCATATTCTGGATGCCCAGCAAGCTTTGCTCCTAATTGGCGAAAATTTTTGAGATCTTCAATGCCAATATCTTCATAACCAGAAAGATACAAGAGAGCATAAAGCAACATAGACCCATGTCCTGCTGATAACACAAAACGATCACGGTTAGGCCAGCGAGGTTTTTTGGGGTCATGAGCAAGAAATTTTGTATAAAGAACCGTAGCAATATCGGCTGCTCCCATTGGCAAACCCGGATGACCAGAATTTGCTTTTTCAATCGCATCAATAGCAAGAAAACGGATAGCATTGGCCATCTGATTCTGTTGGTGGGTGTTTGTCATGAATAATCGACCATTTCGTTAAATACGTTATTCTGTTGCTTTTTCCGTATTCTCTTAAAGTTCTCAAGAAATACTATTTTCTAATCCTTAGCGTGAGACTTTTTGCCACCACTTCAATAATATTAATAACATTCCCCTCACGCGTTCTGTATATCCATGTCATTTATGCCAATACGCGCAAAAAATCCAGCTTTTAATTTATATCTATCCCCTGCTTTGCTTGCTAAAATATCCTACATACTTAAAAATAAAATGCACACAACACAAGAGTGAAAGTGATTCGTTTTTGCATAACACATTGATAAAGGATACAATTACCCAAAGGATAAAGGCAATGAACCAAGAGACTACAGTTCTACAAGATGCTTTAGAGCACCTAGAAAAGGCACTTAGAACTTTAGAGATCACCATAATAAACCGCAATGCCGTTATTGATAAAAATAACGAATGGGAAGAAGAAATCCAACGAATGAATGCTGACCGCAGCCATCTTGCCCAAGCGCTTGACAAAGCTGAAGCCCAAATTGAACGCTTAGAGTCCGTAAACAAAGAAGTTTCCAAACGTCTTATTAAAGCAATGGAAACAATTCGTGTTGTCATTGATAGATAAAGGTTTGAATGTATGGAAACTGTTTCCGTTACCATTGATGGTAAAATTTATCGCATGGCTTGTGACAAAGGACAAGAACGTCGTCTTATTGCGCTTGCTGCTCAATTAGATCAATATATCACACATTTAAAGAACAATTTTGGTGAAATTGGCGACCATCGTTTATCGGTTATGGCTGGCATAATGATTATTGATGAAATGGAAGAAATAAAACGAGAAAATAAAAAATTACAAGAAGACTACAATACTCTTTTACGACTCCACAACGAAAGAGACCGCACCATGGGGAAAATTATGCGTGACACCACACAACGCATTGAAAATCTCACCAACCAATTGCTCAAAGATGATCAAAACTGCACAAACATTCAAGAACAAGAACAGGAAGATTTCTAAAAAGTACATCAGCGCGTAATAAACCAAGATTTGACTTGCCTCTCACACCTTACAGAACAAAAATCCTAAAACCCACACCAGTGTGTAAACAGTCTGGTTTTTTATAGGAAGGATTCCAGCTACTCACGACTTATGGGATTAACTTAAACCTCAACAAGAAAGCCCTACCCTGAATATTTCACCTCCGCACAAACACTTCCTATATCAAGGAGGCTACCTTATATCACCACATTTCAAATGAGATGTCTTTTAAAAGCGCAATAAGATAACAAAACCAACATCATTGTAAAAAAAATCATATAAATGACAACAACAACAAACAAATAAAGCCCCCTTCGAAAAAAAGAGCTATATTCATGTTCCCTATGAATGCATGCCAAAAAATTCTTTCCCCTAGATAATACAATATATATTAAAAAATAACCTTATCTATTATACCGTAAAACACCGCTATTTGATAATATAAGCACCATAGAGTCTTTGCGCCTGAAATGTCCATCCGATGAAACCCACCGAAAAGAACCGTATCATTTATAAACCAGCGTGAATTAAGTATTTTCATCCTTTAGAGCAGGAAAAAAGTCAAACCCAAAGAGTATGTTAATCTCATACAACCTCAAAAATCATAAACAACAATAGCTCTTGAAACCATCCTCTACCGACATCTTTATCCTTATAACAAATAATCCATATTTCTCTCCCCACCCCTCAAAATCTCCAAGCTTAATAAAAGAAAGAGCAAGTCGGCATCATCATTATAGTCAGCCCTCAATATTGCAACAGCCCCCTTGGCTCTTGAAACGCTTCATAAGAAGTATGCCTTTCTTGTACAATTTTTACCCACATGTCCCACCCACTTATGACGTACAAGCAAAGAGTTATGATTAACAAAACATAAATAAATTTAAGAGAATCTTACGGTATTCGGGGTTCTAATTCAAGTTTAATAACGATAAATTATCATTATAAATCAATATGTTGCAAATGCCCCGACAAAGCATATTTAAAAACACATTCACCCATCACTTTTTCTTATAACATACCAGTACGATTTTTTAGGTACATAATTTTAACTTTATTCAATTCTGTTTGCAAAAGTTTAAAATGAGAACAATTTCAAGGCTCTCATCCAAAAAGAAAAAGAATAAATTCTCATTATCAATGAACATCTCGCTCGTATAAACATCAATAAAGCAATTCCCAATATGCCTCAATGAAATAAAAAGGGGGCTCCCATTAAATGCCCTACCGTAAAAGCAGCTTCCTCAGAACTAAAACAAAATCAAAAGACAATATCACCGGATCTGCTCCCATCACCAAACTGGACGACCTAACGCAATACCTTGCTATCTTACGATAGGAGATAAAAGAATAATGAGTCTATGGAGGCATTCACAAAAGACGAACAGCCGTTGTTTTTAAAGCCTGTTCAAAGGCGCATGAAAAAACACCATGCGTAAACGGCTCAAATCCCCTTCGTTCCATCTTGAGAGACAGAAGCAATACGCAAGAGATTTGTCGCACCAGGCGTTCCAAGGGGAACACCAGCTGTCACAAGGAAGCGATCTCCCCCTTTGCAAAAACCTTCCTGAAATGCAATGGCTGCTGCACGATCAACCATATCCTCTAAACTCCGTGCATCTTGCGTGACCACACAATGAAGCCCCCAAACGAGAGCCAAACGCCGTGTTGTTTCCACAATGGGAGATAAAGCAATAATCGGTCTATTAGGGCGTTCACGAGAGGCGCGCACCCCCGTTGTTCCTGAAGCCGTATAAGCAACGATAGCGGATAGCGCAAGTGTTTCAGCAATCTGACGCGCAGCAAGAGAAATCGCATCCGTTCCTGTTGATTCTGGTGCTGGATGTTGTGCTCCAACCTGAGCGGCATAAGTGTGATCCTGTTCGATTTGCCGCGCGATTCGGTCCATCATAAGCACAGCTTCTTCAGGATAACGACCAGAAGCAGATTCAGCCGACAACATCACCGCATCTGTTCCTGCATAAACTGCTGTAGCAACATCCGACACTTCTGCGCGTGTCGGAACAGGAGATGTGATCATTGATTCGAGCATTTGTGTTGCCACCACAACAGGCTTTCCTGCTAAACGACAAGCTTTTATGAGCTCCATCTGAAGTGCAGGAACCTTTTCCAAAGGCATTTCCACTCCGAGATCACCCCGTGCAATCATAATGCCATCAGATACCTCAATAATTTTCTCTATATGCTCCAAGGCTTGAGGCTTTTCGATTTTAGCCATCAAAGACACCTTGCTTTTCGTCAACTGACGCACCGCCATAATATCTTCTGGACGTTGAATAAAAGAAAGAGCAACCCAATCAACAGGCTGCTGTAAAAGAGCCTGAAGATCCCCCTTATCTTTTGACGTCATCGCATCAAAAGGCAAAATTGTATCGGGAAAACTGACACCTTTTCGATCAGAAATACGGGCTCCAGCAACCACGCGACACTGTATAGAATGACCATCACAAACTTGCGCACGCAGTTCCACCCTTCCATCATCAATCAACAACCGATTTCCTGGTTTAACAGCTGAAAATACATCCTCATGAGGGAAAAAAACACGCTGTGCATCACCAAGAACATCGCGATTATCTAACGTAAAGCTTTGCCCAACACGCAAATCTTCTTGCCCCTTAGCAAAACGCCCCACACGCAGTTTTGGCCCCTGAAGATCCACTAAAATACCAATGGGGCGTCGAACTGTTTTTTCAACTTCTCGTATAGACTTGACCAAATCACCCAGCATATCACGATCAGTATGGCTCATATTAAGACGAAAAACGTCTGCCCCTGCCCTAAAAAGCTTTTCAATCATCAAACGAGAAAAAGAAGAAGGACCAAGAGTGGCAATAATTTTTACTTTACGTGCACGTTTCACGGTGGAGAATTTCCTGAAAGAGAAGGTATAACTGAATTGTTTAGCAAAGACTCATCCGTCAACTGTACCATCCAACTGGTTTGATTTCCGGTATCGATTTCTTTAAATTCAGCCTTTTGATATCCTCGAGGGAAACAATCATGAACCCCTTGAATGGTAAACTGGCTATCTTGCACACACATGGTCACAGAGCCTGCCCAGTTCCCTTTTTTTTGTGCCCCTTCCGCATAAAAATAATAAAACCGTGAAGCAAGAGGCCCCTCAATTAAAGTTTTACACTCCGTCACTGGTACAGTCCACCAGCCTTCGCTCACCCACCCTGAAAATGTACGATATCCAAGAGCAACCCCTACAGACTGCTGAGTTGTATTACAAACCCTAAAGTCAGCTTTTGCAAAAACAACAAGGGGAAACAAGAGCAAAAGGCTCAAGAGAAAAACTTTTAATCCTTTCTGAAGCACCCAATATCGTTTTTTTAAAATCACAAAACTTCCTCTATAATGCCAAATTCTCAAAACAAATTACACATTTCTTTATTTTAAAAGCTTTTCAAATCTAAAACGTATATTTTTCTTTTTATAGCCCTTTTATCAATGCATATATTTTAAAAATTTTACAAAATATTTAAAGTCAATTTGTAAAAAAACTGTGTAGCTTGACTTACTTTTTATTTTCAAGCTTTTTTAACCTAAATTCGTCGTCGAAAAACAACTTAAAATATATAACTTGGAGAAAAATACAATGAACGATACAGTAACCGATCAAACACACGCTATATCCGTAAACCAATTACGCTCTTTTATCGAACGTATTGAAAGACTAGAAGAAGAGAAAAAAACCATTTCTGATGATATTAAAGACGTTTACACTGAACTTAAAGGCTCTGGTTTTGATAGTAAAGCTGTTCGAAGCATTATACGATTGCGTAAAAAAGAAGAACATGAACGAATGGAAGAAGAAGCAATCATTGAGCTATATAAAAATGCGCTTGGTATGAATTAACACCATTGAGAACATTGGAAATTTTCCTAAGAAAAGAAAATATAAAAAACAAATGAATGTATAAAAATTTCACCCAAACAATAAGCAGTTTGTGTAACTTGTAACGAGACTATCGGTCACAGAATACACAATATTTGTAACAGCCCTCACATTTAAAAGGATTTATACAGAGAATTTTTATTCTTATTCTTCAATCATTTTTATCCACATAACCCCTCACTTGTATGCCAACCTATGCCAACCTATGCCAACCCAGTTTGTGATGTGCAAGAGAGGTGTTTTTATGATTAAACATCTAGAGATTTGAAATGAGAAAGTCTTCCGATATTGAGTACTCTCTTCCTTCAAATTGAAAAAATGAATTATGATGATAAATCAATTTATTATCTACGAAAAGAAACATATGAAAGCGGTCAGCAGTTGAAATCCGCTAAACGAGAGTCTGAACCGTTTACAAAAGAAGAGGTGGTTAAGGATCTTCGTCTTTTAGGATAGGGAAAAGTGCAGCATATTTACACATTTGATAAAAAGACCCTTAACAAAACTTTATTCAAATCTATTAAAGGACTCATACAGATCATTGATTCGAGAGGTTAGAATGTGATCTCTCCATTTTCCAGAAATCATCAAATAGTCTTTAGCATAGCCTTCTTTTTCAAAATGAAGGCGTTTTAATAAACGTTCGCTTTTTATGTTCTCAGGTCTATAATTTGCCATCACTCTATGCAGATGATAAATATGAAAGATATGCCGTATTAGAGCCGATAAACTCTCAAACATGAGACCTTTTCCTTGTTGTTTTTCATCAAGAGAAAAACCAAGATGACAGGCTTGAAAAACACCCCGAACCACATTTGTAAAATTCACAACACCAATAATTGTGTTTTCATTTTTTAATCGTACGGCATATCGGTATGCTTGTCCCTTTGCACTTTCACAAGCAAATGCATTGGCTCGTGTTTCCCAAGCCGTTAGGCTGTGGTAACCATCAGATCTAACAGGTTCAAAAGGACGCAGGTGATTCGCATTACGGAGAAAATAAGAAGACAGTTCAACTGCATCTTCTAAACCGATCAATGTGGAAATTGTTCGCTTTGTTTTAATTGCCATCATTTTCTCCTCCTAGAAATGTTACAATAACATGTTGATTTACCCTAACAAATCATCATTTTTAAACTCAAATCATAACATCGAATACAGTAAGCTTTTCTCATCACAACACTTCTTATGTTAGAATTAATGAGGATCATTTGCTTTTCCGTCATAAGCGGGGGTGGTATCTTTAAAGCATAAGGTAAAGACAAGGGCATGTTTCTTATGAATGCTCTCAAATTCCAAAGGAGCTGTAGCAACATTGGGGACTGGCAAAGTATGCAATGAAACTGGCGTGCTTCCATATATGAAATTTTGAAAAAGCTCACAGCAAAGATAGTTTTGTTTCTTTGCCTTTCAAGCTCAGAGCATGCTTGTTTTGCGCTACCATATCATTGCCCCCGTATAGAAATCCCAATGACCATCGCCTTGAAATGCTATATGTTACAGTGCAATCTAAAAAGTCTCTGCCATAACTCGTCAACAGCACTGTTCCCGCTAAATCAGCCACAAACTCTTGTAACAAATCAAAGAAAAGCGATGATGCAATACAAATCTTTTAAAGTTTTTTAGATATTACCGTGAACACGCTTCCATTTCTTCGCGTAAAATTTCAAGTTCTAGCCATTCTTCTTGCTTTTGTGTGCAAGTATTTTTCTTTTTTTCCAATGCCGTTGATAAACGCTCAAAACGTTCTTTATCGCGGCGATAAAGGGTTGGATCAGAGAGCTCTTGCTCAATTTTTTTGATTTCGTCCTGCAAAACAGCAATTTCTTCAGGCAATTTTTCCAATGCATAAACCTGCTTATAAGACAATTTACCTCGTGTTTTTTTCTCCCGCCCTACCAAGCTATGTTCTGTTGATGAATCCTGCTTTGAAAGCTCTCCCGCTTGAGATTTTGAAGGTGCTTTACGCTGCGATAATTCTGTTTTTTTGCGTTGTAAACGAAGAGCATGCTGGTTTTGCGCTATCATATCACTATAGCCACCCGCATACAAAACCCAATGACCATCACCTTGAGGTGCCAACATATGCGTTACAGTACGATCTAAAAAGTCTCTGTCATGACTGACCAACAATACTGTTCCCGCAAAATCAGCAATAAATTCTTGCAACAAATCCAAAGTTTCCATATCCAAATCATTGGTCGGTTCATCAAGAATCAAAAAGTTTGCAGGACGCGAAAGAAGGCGTGCAAGCATGAGGCGTGCTCTTTCTCCCCCTGAAAATTCTTTAAGGGGAGTGCGTGCTTGTTCTGGTGAAAATAAAAAGTCTTTCATATAAGAAACAACATGCCGCTCCAGCCCATTGATCACAAGAGTATCACCTCTTCCTCCCGTTAAATAATGCGCTAAAGTTTCTTCTTCATTTAAAATACGCTGCTGATCAAGCAATGCCATGGAGAGGTTATAGCCATGCCTCACCGTTCCACTATCCACGGCTTCTTGCCCAATTAATGCAGACAGGAGCGTTGTCTTTCCGATACCATTAGGTCCCACCAAACCAATTCGATCACCCCGCTGAATGCGCAAAGAGAAATCTTTCACGATCATGCGCTCACCATAGGATTTTGAAATTTTCTTTGCTTCAAGCACCAATTGCCCAGAATCATGACTTTTCGCTGCTGTCAAAAGTGCATTTCCTGGCTGCCCTTTATAGGTTTGATGACGCTGTCTTAAGTCTTTTAATTCGCCTAAGCGCCGTACGTTACGCTTACGCCGTGCGCTCACGCCATAACGCAACCATTGCTCTTCACGAGCAATTTGGCGCCCCAATTTATGCTGTTCGATGGCTTCTTCTTCCAGTGCTTTATCACGCCAATTTTCAAATTCTGAAAAACGCTTTTCCAGTCTTTTGGTTGTGCCACGATCAAGCCATACCGTTGACCGCGTAACATTTTCTAAAAATCGCCGATCGTGGGAAATCACCACAATCGCTGAACGCAAAGAAGACAAAACAGCTTCCAGCCATTCAATAGTTGGTAAATCAAGATGATTGGTTGGTTCATCTAAGAACAAAATATCGGGTTTTGCAGCAATGGCCCGTAACAACGAAACACGCCGCTTTTCGCCTCCCGAAAGCGTTTCCAATTTTTCCGTCCCCGAAAACCCTAAATTTGTGCGAAGCATATTGATCCACTGGACATCAGATATATCGTCCAGCCCCGCTTCCATATAAGCATTAATATCTTCAAATCCTGAACAATCCGGATTTTGTGAGACATAACGGAACGTTACTCGCGGGTGGCGAAAAATTTCGCCACCATGAGGTTCTAATATTCCTGCGGCAATTTTTAACAGGGTCGATTTTCCACAACCATTACGGCCGACCAACGCAATACGCGCCCCCTGCTCAACCGATAAAGAAGCTTGATTGAGCAAAGGCGTTTTTCCAAAATTTAAGAAAATGCGGTCAAGCCGCAGAAGCGGCACCGCCATTAACGAACGCGGCGCGGACAAGGTGCTTTATACATCACCCCTCTTGCATCACGGTAAGCACATAATTGTCTAACAGAAACTCTCTGCCCACAAGGTGCTTGGTAAACATACCCTCTACGACCACGATACGTGCACAATTGTGATGCCTGTCTTTGTTGTTTTCTTTGATTTGCAGCTGCACCTGTTACTGTTCCAGCCAAAGCCCCAAATGCTGCACCGGTAAGCGCTGCTCCAGGCGTACTTCCACCAATAGCAGTTCCAGCCAAAGCACCGATTGCTGCTCCTCCTACGCCGTAACGTGCAACGCGTTCATCGTTTGTAGTACAAGCGACTGAACTGAAACCAATGGCTGAAACAACGGCCACTTTAAAAATTGATTTTAACATATCAAAACCTTTCCTTCTCAAGATCAATACATATATCGTTTATGTCGGCACTTCATCACTAGGCCCCCCTCTGCCTTATTCAAAATATATTGGAAGAGCTTTATGGAATAGGCACAGACGCTAACAATATAGCTTTTCCAGAACCTAAATGGCAAGAAAAGGTTCCACAAATACGGTTAGAAAGTGTTAAAGAAGAGCCAAATGACACATTTTTGTCACAAATTTGCCATTTTACTCCCTTAAGCGTTAAACCTTTTAAATCAGAAAAACCGATAATACTAAACAAACATCCCTTAGGCAAATCATACGAACAAGGTTTTGACAAAACCGGCCAACCTTCTTCCAAACCGCTTGTCAACAACACTGAAATACCCCTTTCAGCCATCATCAACGCTTGCGTCATATGAGAAAGGCTATGATCACTTCGCTTCCCTGCCAAAGCACCGCATAAAATAAGCTTTTTAGCGCCATTTTGCAGCGCTCTTTCACATGCCAGAGCACTATCTGTCATATCTTTATCAGAAGGAAAAACTTCACGCGGAACATGACTATATTGACGTATTAAATTCTCATCTGATGAATCAAAGTCCCCTAACCACAACTCAGGCATCACATTAAGCGCTGCCGCATGACGCATACCACCATCAGCAGCAATTACCCGACTGTTTTGAATTTGATTAAGCAAACGATCAGTGATATGAACATCCCCATTTAATAATATCGTAAATGTTGTCATGCCATACTTTGCCTTTCACAAAATTTTCTTTACAGTGCATCTTTTATAAGTGAGAGTCATTTTTTATAAACAAAAAGCGTGATATAGCCAAACGAATCCCTACTCCTAATGCCTTTCTTAAAGAAACATACGATACAAAGATACAAATGCAATTTGCCAAATTACTCCGCAGAAATAATGTGCACCATGGTCCAACGCACCCCATTTTTCACCGCAATTTTCTTTTTCACTCATGCCTGTATAAAGCAACTTTCATAAGTTTAACACTTCTCCTTTCGGCTTGTCATACACCCCTTTCTCAAAATAACAGGCTTTCTTCCATTTCTTCTAAAACTATCAAAAGTGTCAACAATCACAATATCTATGTCACATTAAGCGCTCTGCAACACCCACGTATTTTACAAATGTATGGTGGCGCTTATCATAATGCAAAACTTGAACACCTTTTAGCAAAGATTGTCCGTAAACTGGCAGTTGCATCACATAGTTCTCATCAAAGCTATTCTGTAACAATTTTAAACTCAGAAACTGTAAACGCTTTTGCGCTCCCCAATGGTTCGATCTACATCACCCGTGGCATGCTGGCATTAGCCAATGATTCTTCAGAAGTTGCAGCCATTTTAGCCCATGAGATAGCACATATCAGAGCCAATCATGGCATTTTACGCCTGCAAAAAGAAGCCCAATTAAAGATGACAAATCACATGTCTTCACGTCTTCTTTCTTCTATTGGCAAAAAACTTCATAACCCTATGCAAAACAAGCAACAACTCGCGCAATTTTCCCGCAATCAAGAGCTGGAAGCTGACTCCCTTGCACTCGAAATGCTCCAACAGTCAGGATATGATCCTTTTGCTTCACCGCGCTTTCTTCAAACAATGGAAGCCTATAGTGCTTTGCGTAATATCTCTGGCACCCAAAATGCCTCTCTAGATTTTCTAGCTTCTCACCCAACTACCCCTCAACGCATTCGGCTTGCGATAGAAAAAGCGCGTAAAATCAGTAAAGGGAATAATAAAATATCCGATCATGATTCTTTTCTCAAAAGCCTTGATGGCATAATTTTTGGAGGAGGCTTTTATACAGGTTTTGTACGAGGCAACCAATTTATTCACCCACAATTGCGCATAGCTTTTTCTGTTCCAAACAATTTTACAATAGAACATTCAGCACACACTGTTTGGGCCAGTGGACCAGATAAAATTGCGATTCGTTTTGACGCTATTCCACATCCTGCTGAAATATCTGCGAGTGATTATTTGAAAAGCGGCTGGATTATCGGTCTAGATCAATCATCTATCCGCCCCATCACAATTCAAGGGCTCCGCAATCAAGAGTTTATGCGTCAAGAATCCCAAAACCAAAGTTTACTTGGAGCGCGGGCCCATGCTACCAATGATCAATGGCAATTTGATGTGGTTGTCATTCCATTCAACAACCACATCTTTCGTTTTTTGACGGCCGCTCCACATAATTCTCGAAATTTTGCAGAGGTTGCCCAAAAAACGCTACAAAGCTTTCATTCTCTTTCATCTTCACAGTTAAAAAAATTGCAGCCCTTAAAAATCCGTGTTGTCCGTGTTAAACAAGGAGAAACCGTTGCCAATCTTGCAGATAAAATGCAATACACACCCTATAAAGAAAAACTCTTTCGCATCCTCAACGCCCTCTCACCAACGCAAACTTTACCCGCAGGTACAAAAGTGAAAATTATTACAGAATAAGCCTTTCTTCTCATCCGTTACAGTTTTGATTCTTTTCTGTCTGTATCACGCCCCCCCCCTTAAAGCATATTCGAAAATAAAGAGGAACACTTTAAAATCCAACTTCATCATGCCTTTATAGGTCTCCGTTTGATATATATTTCCTCCAAACTAACAGCCCCCTATCTTCTTCTGTTTATCAGTAGCGCTCCCAAAGAGGCATATTCCTAAACAAATATGGCCATCCCCTAAAACTGACTTTATCATATTCTCATATGCCCCCACTTAATATATTCTCTTTCCCCCCAAAAGCCTTTCACTGCTTATATATCGTAAGCATCTTCTGAATGAATCGTAAGGAGAGCAGAACGCAATTTTTGCAAAGCCCTAGCTTCAATTTGACGCACGCGCTCTTTCGAGATTCCTAATTTTTCACCCAAAACTTCGAGAGTCGCACCCTCTTCATTTAAGCGACGAAAGCGAATAATTTCCAACTCCCGTTCGTTGAGAATTTGCAACGCATCGTAAAGCCATTGTGTACGCCGTTGACCATCAATGACTTGCTCAATTAAAGCATCAGGAAGAGGACTCTCATCCACCAACACATCCATCTTTGCAATGGGATTATCACTGTTCTCAGAAACAGAAACACTCAAGGAATTATCAGAACTGGAAAAACGAAAATCCATGGTTTCAACATCACGCACAGAAACGCCGAGTTTTTCAGCGATTGTGCGAAAAATATCCTGTTTCGATAAAGCACTATCATCCTGCACCAGTTTTGCTCTCAAACGCCGAAGATTAAAGAAAAGTGCTTTTTGCGAAGAACTGGTTCCCCCTCGAACAATTGACCAGTTTCGCAAAATATAATCTTGAATAGAAGCGCGTATCCACCACGTTGCATATGTTGAAAAACGCACTTCCCGATCAGGTTCAAAACGTGCAGCTGCTTCCAATAGTCCCACATACCCTTCTTGTACCAAATCCCCCAATGGCATTTTGAAACGTTTAAAGCGATTAGCAATAGCAATCACTAAACGCATATGAGCCGCTGCAATTTGATGCATGGCATCATCATCACGTTTGTCTTTCCACCGCAGAGCCAAATCATGCTCTTTTTGTCGTTCAAGATAAGGTGCTTGCATAGCAGAACGCATCATATTACGTCCTAAGCTTTTGTCTGCATCGCTATAATTTTTGCTGCTTTTATAAACAGCATTTGAAAGATTACCCATAATAACCCCTTGCGATTAAATTTATCAAAATTGATTTGGCAACGACATCATTGTTCTTCGCTTAAAAAGAACGCAAAAGTTGTTAACTTCTGTAACCACTACTTTAACGTGTAATTTTATAATCGCAATTGTTTTTTTTACTGTCATGGTAAAACTTCTTGTCATAAGACACAATTTCACCTGCAAAATGCCTTTACAATATGCCTTTTAGCCTATGAAATATTTGAAAAAACTTTCTTTTCACTTTTCATGACAAAACAGCAAAAAAATAAAGTGATCATGCAAAAGAAATGCCGTTTTTTGATAACCGGTTCCGTTTCCTTTTAAATTGAAGAATTTATTTATGCTTTCAGCTTTACAATACAACTAATAAGTGTAATTTGCAAATATAAAGCATCTAAACTGAATGAAAACTGAATGAAAAAAGAATCATTCAAGTTTTAAAGGCGCAAAGAAACAGCAAAAAATGACAAGAGTGATTGAAGCAAACGCAACAAACGTGTTAAAGAAAGAGCACCATTATGAAATTATCGCAAAAAGCTTTTGACCAGTGCCACACTGAGAAAGAAAATGATCATGGATAGCAAGATTGTTCAACAGAATGAGATTCTTCAAGATGATATTCTCATTGAAAAACACGGAAGGGGTAAATTTGAAGGTTTTCGTTTTTATGCCAACAAAAACAGTACCGATCAAATAGCTGGGAAGCAAATTTCGACAGAAATAGAGAATGAGAATTTGATTCTTGCTTTTTCCAAACGCGCGACACGTTTTTGTGCTTGTGCAAATGGAGATTTTACCCTCAGTTCTGATGGAATTGTGCGCTGGATTGGTCAACCCGTAGGACAACTTGTAGCAACAGAAGATTTTTTCAAACCAAAACTGATTGTTTTAGCAGATGAACAACTCACGGGAGAATCCCGCAATAACGTTGTGAAACGATTAGAACGCTTTGTCACCTTTCATTTTGAAACGACTTTAAAACCCCTGTTTGATTTGCGCAATGCTGATAATTTAACGGATTCAACAAACAGTCTTGCTTTACAACTTTTTAACTCTTTAGGGATTTTACCACGCCGCGAAGTCTTAGACATTGTCAAAAACCTTGCACAAGAATCACGTGCCGTTCTTCGACGTCTAGGCGTGCGTTTTGGCGCTTTTCATATCTATGTTGCCGGAATGCTTAAACCTACTCCGGTTCAAGCCATTACTCTCCTGTGGAATCTTCAAAATGCGGAACAAGATCAAACTGGTTTGGGTGAAATTTTTTCAGCATTATCTGCTGGTCGAACCTCTTTGATTGTTGATCCTACCTATAACCGCCAATTTTATCAATTAGCCGGCTACCGAATCTTAGGACAACGTGCTGTACGGATTGATATTTTAGAACGTCTTGCCAATCTCATCCGTCCCGCACTTCATTGGAAACAAGGAAGTGATCCTAAACCCGATGGAGCCTATGATGGCAAAAGTTTTTTTGTTACACCAGCCATGATGTCCATTCTTGGGGCCAATGGAAACGATATGGAAGAAATCCTCAAAGGACTTGGTTATCAATCGTACAGCATAAACAATACTGTTTTTGAACAAAATCTCTTTGCACACCAAGCCTCTTCCCCTGTCAATAGGGCAATGCAAGATGTTCCTGCAGCAGAATGCGTTGGAAGTCAATGGCAAACAATAAGCGATTTAGAAACAACACGAGAAGAAAAAAATACCTCATTCCCAAACACTTTATCCTCTAGTATTGAACAACATCTCCATAAAACCAATCGCTTACCAGCAGCTGAACCTGTTGGGAATTTTGCCAAATCCCCTCGCTCTACAGAAGAAGATAAAGTTATTTTATTATGGCATTATAAGCATCAATTTCCCCACCATGCACAAAAAAAACGTGATAAATTAGGAAATAAGTGGCAAAATAAATCGAAGAACGCTGTAAAAAAAGCGGAATACAAAAATGAAAATTCCCCTCAAGAAGCACCATCACAAGCAAAACGCTCTCATAAGTTCCACAAATCCCAAGGAAAACATGCAAATCATAAGCCCTTTCAAAAAGAAAAGCGCCTTAATCCTGATTCACCTTTTGCGAAACTAGCTGTACTACGCGATCAACTCACCAATCATAAAAACACGCACACACTTTCCTCTAAAGAGAATTAAAGTAACAAATGGAGTTTGATCTTGACCCACGTAGTAACCGACAACTGCATTCACTGCAAATATACCGATTGCGTTGAAGTCTGCCCAGTTGATTGTTTTTATGAAGGGGAAAATATGCTTGTTATTCACCCCGATGAATGCATCGATTGTGGTGTTTGCGTGCCAGAATGCCCAGCAGAAGCGATTTTACCTGATACAGAACCAGGATTAGAAAAGTGGTTAGAACTCAATCTTCATTATGCAAACAAATGGCCTAATCTAACCACCAAAAAAGATCCTCTTCCTCAAGCAAAAGAAATGGATGGTGTTCCAAATAAATTAGAAAAGTATTTTTCAGAAAATCCAGGAAGTGGCGAAGAGTAATGATAAAGTGTACACTCTCCTCCTTCAACGATTGAAAGACTTCTCTTGTAAAAATAAAAAATCCTTAAGCGAAATGATTGATTCTTTTAAATTTTGATGTTAGTGTTATTTTAACATGATCATCTTTCTAAGTATTTTTCTTTGCTTGTTATAGTAAAGCGGTGTATTTTTTTTTGATTTAAAAGTACTCGGCTTTTATGCTCACTTAATTGGTACAATATACTTGGTTAAAGAAAACTCAACCCTCAGGTTTATAACCTGTTTTCCGATACATTTGTTGATCATAAGGGAGTAAACTAAAATATGGCATCCCAACATGGAACGTCTTCCAAGACCAAAGAATTTGCAACCTCTGAATATATCGTCTACCCTACGCATGGAGTAGGACAAATTATAGCGATTGAAGATCAAGAAGTTGCAGGACATAAATTAAAGCTTTTTGTCATTCATTTCGCGAAAGATAAGATGGATGTCAAAGTCCCCATTGCAAAAGCCCTTTCCGTTGGAATGCGTAAATTATCTGCTAGTGATTCTGTTGAACGTGCCTTAAAAGTTTTACGCGGAAAAGCACGCGTTAAACGCACCATGTGGTCACGTCGTGCACAAGAATATGATGCTAAAATCAACTCAGGAGATCTTATTTGTATCGCCGAAGTGGTCCGTGATCTTTTCCGCTCTAATCTACAGCCTGAACAATCTTACTCTGAGCGCCAACTTTATACAGCTGCTCTTGAAAGAATGGCCCGCGAAATTGCGGTTATTAATAGTCTTTCTGAAACAGAAGCGATCAATCTCATAGAGATGCATCTCTCCAACAAGCCGGAACGTGAGTTTAAAACTGAGAGAGAAGAAACAGATGAAAACAGTAAAGCTGTCTACGCTGCATAATACACTCTTTCATCATAATGATGATATTTCGATAAAACCAGCGAAAAGCTGGTTTTATTTTTTAACATCCTCTCTGCCCTTAAGGACAAAGTTTCTTAACCAGCGCCAATCTATAAACAATCTAACTTTTCGACAAATTCCTCCTCCTTATTTTCTTTCTTCATAGATAACAAACTGATTAATCATCATAATCTAGCATTATTCATATTAAATTAGAATCTTGAATATGGTAAGATTTCTCATTTTAAATTGCTCTCATGTTGAAGCAATCAAATCACTTGCTTGTCAATCACAAGAGGAGCTGATCTGTGGGTAAAAACTGTATAAAAAGAGTGAGATACTGTCTCAAGCACCAAAGGATATACCAACATTGGAATCTGGCAAGATGTGTAAGGGGCGGGGGCTTGCTTTTTTATTTAAGCGTAAAGAGCATAGTGCCGTTTATACACTACACCCGAGACTTTACCATTTACCCTTCTACAAAACCATTATAACATTCAAAAACGCCGTCATAAAATGGATGCCACAAATATTGAAAAATATTCCTTTAAAAAAAGCGTGACAGTACAACATAAGCATATTTTGTATTGGGCGCTCTATTTTGCATGAGAAGCATTCCCCCCATTAAAGAACGCGATAAAAAAAACATGAACTAAAACCATCATCTCCATTCTGTAAAAGGCATTCCAAATACTTTTGAAAGCAGTAAAGCTCACTTAAAAAATAACAATAAAAATGAACGTTAGCATTGCCCTTTCAATTTCATACTTTTCCCAAATGAGGTTTCTTATTTCAGAGATTAGGAGATATACGCAATATTCTTACTCCAATCGAACACAAAAAATCTAGAATGATTCATAGAACTCTTAAAAGTCTTAATCTCTATTTCAAACAGACTTCTAAAGATTGGATATTCTCAGCAGGAATTGTCCATATATCATCTTTAATCTGATTCACGAATATGACGCAAAGGATTAATACGAACGCCTGTCAAGATAAGCAAACGCAAAGCCAATTGTGTTATGTTTTGTGTTTTACAGAGTAACTTATAAAAGGAAAGAACATCTCTCCAATCCATGGCTGGTCTATGAGTGGTTTTATGACGTTGTTTGCCTAAGAGTGCGCGTGCTTTTTTTGCTTGTAAATCAACATCCAAACCCAAAGCAACCGCATGTTTGAGACAAAGATTAAGATGCTTCAGTGCTTTATCTGCTGTTGCAGCTTTTGCATGCCAAATAGAGACAAGAATACTTCTCAGTTTGCGTAATCTCTGAAACAGGCAGACAGCCTAATTTAGGGAGAATATAAAGGCGTAAGGGTGAAAACCAATCACAAGCTTTACCATCTCCTTTTAGTTCAGCTTTACGGCTTTCAAAAGCATCTAGAGCAATATCTTTTAAGTAATGGAGATTACGCATTGCCTCACGCTTTTGTTTATCACGTTCTTTAATGAGGTCACGCCCCTCATGCAAAACAGAACACCATTAATTTGTACATTTACGGGCTTGTTTTAAAGAAACATCTCGCAAGGCACCCAAGCCCATTTCACGGCGCCGACCATGAATGGTATAACGTTAAGTCCATTGACCACCCCCATCTCTTACGTTTGTGAAGAAGCAAGCCGGCACCATCACTATATTTTCCAGCTCGTGGGTGTTGCGACAGCCCTTGGCACTTAAGACGATTCATAAGAACCATTTCTAGTCCTTTCTTATACAAATTTTATCCACACACTTATCCCGCTTATGACGTGCAAGCGAGTGGTTTTGATTGATTCTAGATAGAGAGATTTGAAAAAAGTGAATTATATATATAAATCAATATGTTGTATAGTGATTAACAGATAACAAAAAAATCATAAACTTAGGTAAGCACCACTATAAAATCATTCATAAACCAGCTATGAACTGGAAAAACGTACCGGCTTTGTAAAATACTTTGCTACCCCCACACATAACATATTTGGTTTTAAGTTTACTTATTTTTACAAGCTGTTCCCAACAAATCCCTTATATTCACAAAAATACGAAAAATATATGGAAAATTCTTAGTTCAAAAATATGAAAAGACAGCGTGATATTTATAGAAGAGTCTCATATACCTTTATCATAAAAAGCACTAAAGATTATTGAATCTGTATAGCTTTTGTCTTGTAACGGTTTTCTCTTTTCTGCTCATAAGAAAGCACGCTGATATCAGCATACACTTAACCCCAATGTTACAACAATTCTTACATTTGAAAATATTCATTATAGACATTTTTTCCTTTTTTATAGAGTTTTTACCCACATGCCAGCCCCACTTGTGACCGAAAAGCAAGTGATTGTCATTGATTCAACATAGGGAAAAATTTGAAATGAGAAAATCCTACGATAGATCTTCCATTTAAGGCGCAAAACAACAAATGATCTCTATAAATCAATGTAATGTCGATCTCTATTTTTTAAGGAGAATCACATGTCACAATATAAGTCTATAGACAAACCATTGCCTTAAATATTCTCATAAAAAACACCGTTATGCTTTATGCTTAAAGCCTTACATGGATCAACCGCCTTAAAGACGATATTTAACAGTCTAATAGGATTCTCTCTACGGTCAATAAAGATTAAGTGTGATACAAAATGATTCTATTACTGAGCTAACTTATATCAATACCCAAGCTCTTAACGAAGTCATCATAAAAGACACTGATACAAGCAATCCTTTATAGCCTCTCAAGAAAACAAGAAAATCATCTCCCACAATAGAATCATTTTTCTACAGAAAAACTTTATCCCACACATGTTTTCAAGAAAAAGTGAAAAACGCATCTTACCCAATGCATTCACTAATGAAATAAAAGAAGCTCACCACTGGAAAAGAAATAAAATGCTAAAGTTTTAACCACTAAAACGGAACGCCCACGATACATTCCCTGTTCCACATCGATAGAAGACGATGCAAGGGAACCTCAAC
>NZ_JBHIQP010000003.1:157788-176481 GCF_042196625.1 Bartonella sp. AC535YNZD
TTTAACCACTAAAACGGAACGCCCACGATACATTCCCTGTTCCACATCGATAGAAGACGATGCAAGGGAACCTCAACATTCATCTTAAAGCGAAAATGCACGCCCCAAGCGTGCATTGATCGATGAAATAAAAAAAGTTCACCCAATGGAAAAGAAAGAAAACGCTAAAGTTTTAACTACTAAAACGGAACGCCCACGATACATTCCCTGTTCCACATCGATAGAAGACGATGCAAGGGAACCTCAACATTCATCTTAAAGCGAAAATGCACGCCCCAAGCGTGCATTGATCGATGAAATAAAAAAAGTTCACCCAATGGAAAAGAAAGAAAACGCTAAAGTTTTAACTACTAAAACGGAACGCCCACGATACATTCCCTGTTCCACATCGATAGAAGACGATGCAAGGGAACCTCAACGTTCATCTTAAAGCGAAAATGCACGCCCCAAGCGTGCATTGATCGATGAAATAAAAAAAGTTCACCAATGGAAAAGAAAGAAAGCGCTCAGTCTTTAACTACTAAAACGGAACGCCCACGATACATTCCCGTTTTCAAATCAATGTGATGAGGACGACGTAATTCACCAGAATTTTTATCTTCGATATAAGTCGGCGCCTTCAGAGCATCAGCCGAACGGCGCATGCCCCTCTTCGCTGGAGAGGTTTTTCGTTTAGGTACAGCCATAAAAAGACACTCCAAATCCATTAAAACAGAAAAAGCAATGTCAAAAATGACAATGCTTCATTTAAAAACACCATAAAATTTGAAGATATTATACACTGATAAAAAAGAAGAGGCAATGTCAAAATGATCCTCCTCTTACTAAAAATGACCTTCTTATTATAAAAAATGGTGTCACAATAATCAAATGAATATCAAAAACACTGCAAAATTTGAGAATTTTATACACCAATGAAAGCTTTTTTATAAGACCTTCATTTAATTTTTATTTGGTTTCAAAAGGGATTAGCGCATACAATAGAGATACGGATAAAAAGAGAAGTTGATTTTTAATAAAAAATGACGCCAATTTATGAAAACAAGAAAAAGTGACAATCTTTCTCTTTAAATTTCATAATTTCATTTTTGTAAAAACAAAGGAAGCAAGAATGCACGAATTTACCACCCTTCTTGCAAAACATAGAGACACCGTTGAAAAACGGCTTGATACCCTGTTAAGTGATCAAATCCAAAATGGTGAAATTTCACGCCCTAAAAACTTAATCAAAGCCATGCGCTATGGTGTGCTGAACGGTGGAAAACGCTTGCGTCCTTTTCTTGTAATTCAAAGTGCTACACTTTTTGACGTCCCTGTAGAACATTCTCTTGATGTTGCATGTGCCTTAGAATGTGTCCATTGTTATTCGCTCATTCATGATGATCTTCCCGCTATGGATAACGATACACTCCGGCGTGGAAAACCCACCGTCCATATAGCATTTGATGAAGCAACAGCAATTCTAGCAGGCAATGCCCTCTTAACATTTGCCTTTGAAATCATTGCTCATAAAGCTAGTACTTTATCTACAGATATTAGAATCAAGCTGATCACGTCCCTTGCACAATCGGCAGGACTTGGCGGTATGTTAGGTGGACAAATGCTAGACCTTGAAGCTGAAAAAAGACCGCAAGAAAGTACTGACATCATCACTCTACAACACATGAAAACAGCAGCCCTAATAAGCTTTGCTTGCCAAGCAGGCGCCATCATTGGCAATGCATCTAAAGAATTAACCGAAAAGCTTACTGATTTTGGTACCTATCTTGGTTTAGCCTTTCAATTAACTGATGACCTTCTTGATGTCACCGCCAACACGCAAACCCTAGGAAAAACGGCTGGGAAAGATAAAACGGCACAAAAAGCCACTTTTATTCGCCTTTATGGCATTAAAGAAACACAAAAAAAACGCGATGAACTGATTACAAAAGCAGAAGCACTTTTACATCCTTTTGGCACCAAAGCAAAACCGCTCCAACAAGTCGCCCGCTTTAGTGCAACACGCAAAAATTAAACTTCACCCGCCCTACTTTTACACCTTCATCTTTGTTGAATGCATAATAGACTTTTCAAAGAGACTTCAATATCGTAGGTCTGCATTATAGCTCCTATCATGAAATGGATGTGCTAAATATTGAGAGGTGTTTCATTAAAACAAGCGCGCGTGAATTGATAACACAAATACATTCTAGGCATCCTATTGTGCTTGAAAAACGCCCCCCTCATCAAAAAATGAAAGAAACAAAAACGGTAAAGCAATGCGTAATATTCAGGCTTTAAAAGATATCGCCATGGATGCTTTAAAGCCGAATAAAAAACAACCGTAAAGAAAGAAACTCGTTTCTCCTTTATATCTTTAATCTTCTAACGATAAGGTAAAAAATAAACAGAATAAATATAAAACAGAGCATTTTATAAACCCGCAAAAGACAATAAAAATGCCGATTGGCTTTGTAGCCTTATCAAAATCATCTGTTGTTCATTGCCAACCGTAGAAGTACAATGCCCTCAGTAAAGAGTCGTAATTTTTATGCCTTTCCACGCTATCTTGTTGTAAAAGATCAAATATGGTTACATTCTGTAAATTCACTCGTGTATTGTTGCTCTCTAAAAACACTTTTACAAAAGTGCTGATTGTTTAGTTTAAGCATCATTTTTTTGAAACTCGTATTTAAAATATCAGAAAAAAATGAACATAATGGCTATTTTGATTTTTATGCCACCCTCAAAGAACAAAATCTTTTAACCTAATCTACTCTGTAAACAGTCTAGTGTCCTACCGAGTAGGTTTCTCTCGTTTTCCACGCATACGATTCACTTAAACTAAAGACGCGATAAACAAGACTTAAGAATATTCACCATGCACTTCTTAAAATACTTAATGTATCAAACAGGATACCTTCACTACCCTTCAAATGACGGTATGTTACGGCATAACAGGATAAATAAAGTCATCAATTTCAATAACACGAAAAAAAAATATTATTACCGATCTCTCTTTTCTTAGCAAGAAAGATATAAAACATTTGATTTATAATGGTAATTCATGTTTTTCAACTTGAATAAGAACCCTAAATACCGTAAGATTCCTTCATTTCAAATCTGTGTATATTGAATCAATCAAAATCACTTGCTTGCACCTCACAAGCGGGAAAAGCCGTGTGGAGCAAAACATCAAAGAAAGGACTAAAAAATGCCTCTTATGAACCGGCTTAAAAGCCATGGGCTGTCCACAACATTAGGAGCTAGCAAAGTGAATGATTGTGTCGGAACGCTCCTTCAAAAGCAGAAACATTTTTATTTACAAAAGTGTGTAATAACTTCAATTTAATAATAATCATGGTCACTATACAACTTTAATTCATCACGCTCTTTATCTCGTTTATTCAATTCATCACATAAAAAGAGAATTGATAAAATTAAACAGAGAATGATCATTGCAACAGAAAGATAAAAAAAGTCCTTATTATTATATATAAAAGCGCAATCTAATTTGTGATAAGTCGTTTTTTCAACCCAAGTGCAAATTTGCTCCTTTAAGTGCAGTTTTCTTATTAAGATGAAAAGCATCATTGTAAATGAACCTATACCTGTTGCCAAAGCTGGAAAATATGTCCACCTTTTGAAGCCATAATGAACAAATATGCAACATGGATAAGAAAATGCCGCGATTATTAAGACTATTATAGCCATTTAATATCCTTCGAGAGAACTTTGCTCGTTAAATGTCATTTGTAAATTCCTCTTGGTTGCATCATGTCATATATCGTGCGGAGCTCTATGCAAAAACGTGCTATTTTTCTAGTATTTTCACTATGACCAGCGTTCATACTAGACACGAGATCAATAATTTGTGTTGTAGAACTGATGCCATTTCCGCTTGAAGAATTAAGAAATTTTTTTGCGTAATCAATCATGGGGTCAGTAGAATTCATAGACATATTATAGGCCCAAATAAAATCGCTTTCTCTCCAGTTATAGTCATAACGCAAACTGCTTATGACATTGGGTAACATTGCCCATGACATCTCCTCATTATAATCACCACGCAATAAATTAACAAAGCGTCCACATAAAACAATAAGTATGTGACGATGCCATATAATATCAAATTTTGGCGCTATATTCTGATAGCCACGACTATAGATGAAGTTTCTTGCTTGTTCTTGCTTTTGAAAATGTTCAAAAGTCTCGTATTTTTCACTGATATATTCTTCGTAAAGTTTATTGTACTGCTCTAGACTATCTACACGCGTACATCCTAACAATACAAATACAGAAAAAAGAGTTATAAATGTTATAATAGGCGTTATAGATAACGATTTCATCGCTTTACCTTTTAATGACTATAATTTGTAGAACTTAACAGATTTCTATTAAATATATCAATATGTGTTTATTTATTTTTGTTTATATCAAATTATACTTAACGATATTGCTGTTTTTAGTTTTATGATTTCTCCAAGAAGAAGGGATCATTCAAAATCCGTACAAATAGGTTTTCTTTACTATCTGAAAGTATTTTCTAACGTCAGAACATGCAGAGTTCACTCTGCAACCAAAGAGAAAATACCCTAAATAAGAATGAAAGATGTAAGAAAACATCTCAATAAGATGATGTGTATTTTAAAAAAAGCAATGGTAAAATCCGCTAACTATACCAACAATAAAATCGATCATCAGAGTATCAAAACGATCATGAAGAAATCCGATTAGGACAGGCTAGAATTGTCCTCCCGCTTATTAAACACTGCGTAGCAAGACATTTCCGAAAAATATAAGCGAAAACAGGAAAATTGTTGTGCACTATCACCATTCCTTAATAAGTATATAATCCGGTACAATCATGTTCTCTATCAGCTTCTCATCTTGCCAACAACTCTTAGCGTTCAAGAATATTCATGAGAAGCCTTTTTACTTCTTTTTTATGATTTTTACACTACGCCCACTTATAATGTACAAGAAACATGATTTTGATTAATATACATAGATTTGCAATAAGAAGAACGGACAATATTCAGCTTTCTCATTCAACATGAAAACAATGATAAGACTTATAAATCAAAGCCTTGATCCACTATAATGCCCGATGAGACATGCGTGATAATGATAAGTAAATATTCTCACAGAGCTTTTTTGAGATTTCCTTCTAAAAAAAACACTGCCAACAAGTAAATCAATAAATAAACAGCAAAAATATAAACGAGCGAGAAAAAGCCAAACATATCGACCATATACGCACTCATGTAAAAAAATACCAAGAGGCTCAATCTTCCAACGGTTGACAAGAAAGATTCATATGTAGCCCTGAAATGATCACTAATACTATCATGCAAAACAACTTCTACACGAAGATATGTATACTTAATGAGATAAAAAATCATACAGACTAAAATGATAGCAATTTCTTTTTTCGGTTCAAAAAAAGCAATGGTAAAAATCAGTGAAGCTGAAAGAAACAACAGTAAAATAAAGTTCATTCTTTCACTTAGTTTTGTAAAGAGAAAACTAGCCAAAAGCTGAGAGAACAATATCAGCGAAAATGTCACACCAAGATCAAAATAAGTGACATTAATATGATGATCTTTAAATATCCACTGCCAATACTGCGAGAATATATTGAAAAAGATCAATGAAAAATAAAAGCATAAAGAAATATAAGGAACTTTAATAAAAATAGACAACATCTCCTTAGCTTCACAAATGAGAGAATTCACTTTATTTGGTTTTTTCTCCCCCTTCAAGTCATCAAGAAAAAACAAACCAAATAGTGTTGTCATCAACATTAAAAACGCCGCGATATACCATATATATTGGCTTGAATAATCAGCAAAATATGCACCGATTAAACTGAATATAAACATGCCGATGTAATTATATTGAGAGCTCGCTCCCAGCACTTTTTTAGTCGATGTCACTTTTGCTTTTGCATATTGAACAAGTAAAGCATTATAAGCCCCCGCAATCAATGTCAGTGATAAGGCATTAAAAGATTCTGCTAAAAGAAAACCGTAAAAGCTTGTAGAAAATCCCATGAGACATAGCCATGTAGCAGCAAAAGCCGCTGCCAAAACAATCGATATTTTATAACTTTTTCGATCAGCAAAATATCCCAGAGGAACATCTGTAACCATCATAATAAAAGCCTGAAACGACTTAATGATCCCGATATCAATAAGAGTTAGCCCTTTTTCAAGCATATAAAAGACAATAAAGGCACCTGTTAAAATTCTTATACCGTTAAATAAAAATCCAAATGCTAATATACTGGTCATGCATTCCCCCAATAACACCCAAAAAGGCACCATATACATCATTTTATATCAATATAAAAAGCTTATATTTCACGACAAATAGGGCAATAACCGCTATAAGGATCTCCAATCCTATCAATTTGATACCCCGAAAAATTCTGGGAAAATGCCTAAAAAATCAATAAACAATGTTCTTTCTATAATTTGACATTTGTCAAAATCCGCTAAATATTTCACTGTCTCAAAAGCAGCCCAAAAACCAGCAACAACATTTACGGATCTATTAAAGTATTCATATCATTTTGCTTAATAGTCTTAACACACTCAAGCTCATTAATATCCTTCATAAGCTTCTCATTCTAAAACAGGCATATCATCTGGTTTTACCTAAAATAATAAGCAACCAACAACAGTATTGACCATAGCTAAAGCAGCACACAACAGCACCCTCTTCACATTGAAGACAGCTTGTTTAAAAAAACGATACACCCTTTTTACTTCAACCTTATGCGATTTTTACCTCAACCTTGCCCAAAGCGTGTATGAATATAATCACTCAAAAGCGCTTCAAATTCTTCAGCAATGTGATCACCCCGCAAAGTTTTTACCTTTTGTCCCTCAATAAAAACAGGTGCCGCTGGACTTTCCCCCACTCCAGGCAAAGAGATTCCAATATCCGCATGTTTTGACTCCCCCGGTCCATTGACGATACATCCCATCACAGCCACCTTCAAACTTTCAACCCCAGGATATTTTTCACGCCAAACGGGCATATTTTTGTGTAAATCCGCTTCAATTTTTTGTGCCAATTGCTGAAATACTGTCGAGGTCGTGCGACCACATCCAGGACAAGCAGCAACAACAGGCAAAAATTGTCGAAACCCCATTACTTGCAAAAGTTCTTGTGCAACTTTGACTTCTCGTGTTCGATCACCACCAGGTTCAGGAGTTAATGAAATTCGTATCGTATCACCAATCCCTTGCTGTAATAAAATGCCCAAAGCCACCGAAGAAGCCACAACCCCCTTTGTTCCCATCCCTGCTTCTGTCAAACCCAAATGGAGTGCATAATCACAACGCTCTGCCAGGGCAATATAGACAGCAATAAGATCTTGGACATCACTCACTTTAGCAGAAAGAATAATTTTATCACGTCCCAATCCTAACTCTTCTGCTAAAGCAGCCGAAAGCAAAGCCGACTGAACAACAGTTTCCCGCATCACTTCAGCCACAGATAAGGGTTTTTCTTGCTGTGCATTTTCATCCATAAGCCGTGTTAACAACGCATTATCAAGAGAACCCCAATTCACACCAATGCGAATAGGTTTATGATACCGACAAGCAATCTCTATAATTTCCGCAAATTGGCGATCTTTTTTTGCACCAAAGCCAACATTTCCAGGATTGATGCGATATTTTGCAAGCGCCTCAGCACACGCAGGATGCTCTGATAAAAGCTTATGACCAATATAATGAAAATCCCCCACCAATGGGATAAAAAAACCTAACCTCTCCAATCGCTCCCGTATTTTTGGGACAGCAGCTGCTGCTTCATCGCGATCAACAGTAATCCGAACCAATTGAGACCCAGCTTGCCAAAGAGCAGAAACCTGCGCAACAGTTGCATCAACATCCGCTGTATCTGTATTGGTCATTGACTGGACAACAATCGGGCTCTCCCCCCCAACGATCACATCACCAACAGCAACACCAACAGACCGACGACGCTCAAGTGGTTTAGATAAAGGATAGGTCGTACTCATCAAGTCCTCAAATTTTTAAAACCTGCGCTATCAATCATCGTTTATATCGACTTCCTCCGCGCTTCAAAGGACGAAAATTACACCGCCCACCAATCTTAACAGATTGCTCTCAAAAGGTTCTACCTACTAACACTGATGCAATACAATTCATAGGTGGATTCATTCTATAGACGCACCGGATAAGTTCTACTACTTCTGTTCAAGTTTATACTTCTACACTTGGTTGCTTCAAAAAGAAACTGAAACAAAACAGAGACAATACTGTATTTTTAAGTTGCATGCCGATACCTTACATCAATGTCATCACAAAACAGTGTTTTACAACACAACAGATAACGCCTAACAAAGCGCAATTTTTAAAAATGCATGAAAGACATCGCCAAATTAATCCAACATATTGATTTGTAATAATCTATTTTTTACAAATTTAAATGGCAAACCCAAATATCGTAAGATTTCCTCATTTTAAATCTTCTTAATTGAATCAATCAATGCCACTCCCTACAGCCACAAGAGAATAGATAGATAAAAATTTCTTATAAACTATTTCAAGTGCCAAAAGTTATCCCAACACTTTAAACAAACAAAAAAATGAAGACATCGCCCACCATCTTTATGAATGAACCTTACACCATTTTGTAAAAATTTTTACCTTACATCCTTAACAAACACCATCACGAAATGAACTCGAGTACATTAAAAAATGCCTCATTAAACCCAAACTCTTAACTATCATCTCACCCACGCGCGGCATGATCAATGCAACCTTTCAATTTTCAAGCCGTTATAGCAAAACCCCAAACACAATTCCAACGATCATGCAACAATTTAACATATGAAGGAGTCAATAAATGTGTCTATTTTCACCCCATAGAAAAAATGCTAAAATTAAAAAACGTATAGCACAATTAAAAAGAGAGCTGGTTCCCGTAAATTATTGGAGTTCTCAAAATGATAGCTTTGAAAACATTTCTGAGCTGTTTAACACATGGAAACAAAAAGGCCGTCACGCACTTTATCACCTCAACGAACATGCTACAGAATTAAAGAAAAAAGCGAAAGAAAATCCTAAAAAAACCCTCGCATTAGCAGCAGGAGTCGTTTTAGTAAGCTTCTTGCTGATCCGTAAAAATTAATAACACAAGCAACAACCTCCCCTTTTAATGCCCGACTCAAAACGGGCATTTTTATGGTTTACAAAATATAAACTTTACGTCTTCCTCCTAACTTTACGCCCTCTCCCAAAAGGATAAGTTTTTCATCCGCCTCATCCGTCTTTGACTTCCTCCCCACACCTCAAAGAATGGAGATTCCTACCAGTCACCGGACTGTCAACAGTCCAGCATCTCTCGGCAGGCTTCACCTGCTGACCATTTACGCGGTTCACTTTATAGGCGCGATAGACAAGCCCTGCCCTGAATACTGATCACGATATCTAAAAAACACTTAATATGTAAAGCTTGTAATGCCTTATATCACCGCTCTAAACAACGCTGTTTTACGGCATAACAGGATAATCCAACTTTTTATCTCGCAGACTCTTCCGCTGTCCACCCATGTGGTTCGTATCACCTCACCTCAAAGGACAGTGTTGCTAGAAACTACAGGCACACAGCTTTCAATATTCCATCCCTCTACTACTGAGTTACTTCAAAAGAAATAGAAACGATTAAAAATGCATGCGCTTTAATGTTCTAAAAAGCATTATTTTACAGCATAACAAATAAGAACTTTAAGAGCTTTAAAAGATGTATCATAACAAACCAAACGAAATCTTCCAACGTAAACAACCACTTGCTATAAGTAAATGACGCAAAAATTAAACTGAAAAAACCCAAAATTTTATCCTCCAGAATCGACCCGTTGCGAAGTATCTACATACGTAACCACGGACATCCCAGGGATGAGCTTTTCAATTCCTTCCTGCCCAGGATCTAAAGCAATCCGTACTGAAATACGTTGCGCAATTTTGATAAAATTACCAATAGTTGTATCTGTTTTTAACAATGAAAACTCTGAGCCTGTAGCAGGTGCAAAACGAACCACACGCCCTGTTAACTTTTTGTTGTTCAATGCATCAACAGAAAAAACAACCGGTTGTCCCACACGCATCTGAGAAAGTTGCGTTTCCTTATAATTAGCAATAATCCAAATATCATCAGAAATAACAGAAACCAATTGTGTCCCCGGCATAACATATTGCCCTACCCGCGCTCCAACTAATCCAATATAGCCTGTTCGAGGAGATAAAATCTTTGTGTGATCGAGATTAAGTTTTGCTAACTCAACACTCACCTTTGCTCCCGCAATTTCTGACTGTAAACTTTGCCGTTCAAGATTTAATTGTTTTTGCAATTGTCGTTTTGTTTCCAATGCCGTCAAAAGTTGTGAAAGAGGACGAGAAACAGAACTTGCCGTATCACCAAAACCTAACTTTTTACTTTCAGGGACAATATTGGAGAATGCTCGTGAACGCGCCAATTCGACTTCTGCAGCATTAATTTCGCCCTGCAAAAGCTGTGCTTGCAATTCAATACTTGCTAGTTTTGCATTTTTTGAATCGAGAATAGCCTGTGCCCGTGCAAACTGCTGACGAAAAAGAGAATCATCGAGCTCAAAGAGCAACATTCCCTTTTCAACGCGTTGATAATCTTGCACATAAATCCGCGCGATCACCCCAGAGATCTGTGAACTAACCAGCGTAACATTGCCCTTAATGGAAGCATTATCCGTTATTTGGATGTGACTCACAAAAGGAGGAAGTCTCCAAGCCCATAAAATCAGTAAAACACCCGTAATACCTGATAGGAATGCAATAATTGTAGCTTTTGATCGTAATGCTTTTATCATTTTTTGCACCCCTCTTTCTATGACATTACTCTACTTTTCTAATGCTCGCAAAGAGCATGACTTAACAATCATTGTGACAAGAAAAATAACGAATGCAATCATTGAAATATAAAAATAAAGCCTAAAAACGTCATCATAAGCAAAAATATTTGCTGTTAACTTAAATTTTTCTATCAACATAGAAGTACCCTGCTCACTCCCCAAGCCATTGGGAACAGAGACACCATAAGAAGGCGAAAACAAAGTATTCATCTCACCAGAAATAAGTGGATCAGTAACAACAATATTTTGTGTTAAAGACTCAAAGTTCTTATGGGCAAAATAAAACTGTAGGCTGCCAAAAAAAGCAGACCCCATCAATCCCCCTGTCACTTGCGTTAACAAAAAAACAGCAATAAAGCTTAAAACATAACGCGGACCTCTCTCACCAGCGAGCACAAACCCTTTGAAAAGAGCAGGCGGCAAAAACAGTGCATAACTAAAACTCACCAATCCTTGGCTCAACATCATATCTTGCGGACGCGTTAAATGGTTTACACGACTATCTAAATAAGCTCCCAGCGCCAAACAACCCAAAGATAACAAATAAAAATAATCCTCACGCCCCGCTCGTAAAAAAAAGACACAAACAGCTCCCCCTAACAAAATACCTAGTACCACAGCAAGATACATGGGCGCCATCTCACGATTAAGCAAACCAAAAAGATTAAAAAAGCCTACGGGCAAATTTGACCGTTCTAACAAGAAAACATGAAAGATAAATAAAATAAAAACAGATTGGACCATTTCCTTACTGAAAATCCACCGGAGATCAATCAACGGTTTTTCTCTATTAAGCTCAATAATAATAGCAATAGCCAATGAGAAAATGGCAAGTGCGAGCCCCCAACCAATCCATGGTGCTTCATACCACCAATACAATATGCCAACAGACATAATCACGGCATTTAATCCAAGACCAAGAGCAATCAAACCATAGCTTATCCAATCTAACTTTTGAATCACCTTACTGCGAACAACAGGCGTTAGGGGCAAAGTATAGATACAAACCAAGCTGATGAGAACCAATCCCATTTCCAGCGCGGAAAGACTGGAAAAACCACCATGTTCCAGCAAATCAGGAGAAATCAAACGTGATAAAGGTGCCGCTAAAGCAGCATTCATATAATTCAAGCTAAGACCAATAGTAAACTTCTTTGCTGGAGCAAAAGCCTCCATCATATAAAGCAGAGCAAGCGAAGCCAAAGGTGCAGCAGCAATCCCAGCGAAAAAGCGAATAATCAATGCAGAACGCAAATCCGTAACAAAGAGCTGTAAAACACAAACCAAAACGAAGCCAAGGATTGATAATTCAGCAAAAGCGCGCAACCCAAATTGATAGCGAATTTTGATCAACATAATCGCTATACTTACATTTGGCGCCATATAAGCCGCTACCAACCATGTTGTCTCGGTCAAAGTTGCGTGAAAATCACCGGTCAGATGGACAATGTTAGACTGAACAATATTAGCCCCTAAACCATAAGCCCATTGCAAAATAAGAGAAGCCAAAATATAAACAAAGCACTTTGGCAAAGGCCCTGCAAAAACACGACCAGGACGAGGAAAAGGTTTTCCGCTCCTTTTAGCAGACACAACCGTACTCTTTTTCCCGCTCATGTCACCTTTTCCTGTCTACCCTTGCTACGCCTCTATCAACGAAGAACCATCAGCTGACAATTGCTGGAAAAAAGCCTCTATTTTATGTTTATCCTCATCACTTGCTCCCCCCTTTAACGTCGCTTGAACTTGCAAAATCTGCTGTTCTAATACATCAAAAGAAAGATGCTCTACAGCCACAACATGCTCTACCAATAAAGAGCAGCCTGAAAAGGTAATATTTGCAACACCTCCACATACAGCAAATAATTTCTCACCTAAAGAAGTGCGAACACGAACACTGCCCAACACAATACTTGCCACCAATGGCGCATGATGCGCCATAACTGTTAAAGAACCTGAAGCTGAAGGAAGAACAACAGACACGACCTGATCTGAAAACACAATTTTTTCAGGCGATACAAGCTCAAACAAAAAATGCTCTTCTCTATTGTTTTCCACAAAAGTCTCCACAATACCCGATATAAGGACTTTCCGTTTTTTTCAACGACTCGTCCTTTTTAACGACAAAATATTCATGACAGTTTTCTTCTTAATAAGAAATTTCCTACTAAGAAGCCTCTGCCATAAGACGCTTTCCTTTTTCAAGTGCTTCATCAATCGAACCAACCATATAAAAAGCAGCTTCTGGCAAATCATCATAATCGCCAGCACAAAGACCTTTAAAACCTTTGATTGTCTCTTCTAAAGGGACGAGTTTTCCCGGTGAACCAGTAAAGGCTTCCGCCACATGGAAAGGTTGCGAAAGGAAACGTTCAATTTTACGTGCCCGTCCCACCAGCAATTTGTCGTCTTCAGAAAGTTCATCCATTCCAAGAATAGCAATAATATCCTGAAGTGCCCTATAACGTTGTAAAATAGTTTGCACTTGACAAGCAACCGTATAATGCTCTTCCCCCACAATCAATGGATCCAACATACGCGAGAAAGAGTCAAGCGGATCAACCGCTGGATAGATTCCCTTTTCAGCAATAGAGCGCGAAAGAACTGTCGTTGCATCCAAATGGGCAAAAGACGTTGCCGGTGCTGGATCTGTCAAGTCATCTGCAGGAACATAAATCGCTTGAACAGAGGTAATAGAGCCTGTTTTTGTACTGGTAATACGTTCTTGCAAAGCCCCCATATCCGTTGCCAAAGTTGGCTGATACCCCACAGCAGAAGGAATACGCCCTAAAAGAGCAGACACCTCAGCTCCTGCTTGCGTGAAACGGAAAATATTATCCACAAAGAAAAGAACATCTTGTCCTTCATCACGGAAACTTTCCGCAATTGTCAATCCTGAAAGAGCCACACGCGCACGTGCTCCTGGGGGTTCATTCATTTGCCCGTAAACAAGCGCACATTTTGATCCTTCCGTTGAACCATTATTCTCTCTTGGATTCACATTCACGCGACTTTCGATCATTTCATAATAAAGATCATTTCCTTCACGCGTACGTTCTCCCACACCAGCAAATACGGAATAACCACCGTGTGCCTTTGCAATATTGTTTATAAGTTCCATAATGAGAACGGTTTTTCCAACACCAGCACCACCAAATAAGCCAATTTTACCCCCTTTAGAATAAGGAGCTAACAAATCCACGACTTTAATACCAGTGACGAGAATTTCTGAAACCGTTGATTGCTCAACATATTCAGGCGCTTCTTGGTGAATAGAACGCGTTTTAGTTGCAGGAATTGGTCCCACATTATCCACCGGCTCTCCAATCACATTCATAATACGTCCCAATGTCGCTTCTCCTACAGGAACGCTAATTTGCGTTCCTGTATCCACAACCTTTTGGCCCCGCATCAGACCATCAGTTGTATCCATAGCAATCGTACGCACAGTATTTTCACCCAAATGCTGAGCAACTTCCAACACCAAACGATTGCCTAAATTCTCTGTTTCCAAAGCATTGAGAATATTTGGCAATGCGCCTTCAAATTGCACATCAACGACAGCACCAATAACCTGCTTGATCACACCAACAGCGCCTTTTGCCTGCTCTTCTTTTTTTGCGGATATATCTTTTTTTACAGGCGTATCTTTAGCTGCACTACGCGCAGATGCAGACGAAGCCTTGACACCCGCTTGAGATTTCGAAGCGGCTTTTTTCACGCCGGAACGATCAGTTGGCTTCTTTTTTTCACCTTTTTCTGTTCCTTTGCTTGAGGTTACTGCTTTTACCATCAATCCTTACCTTTTCCATTTAAAGCGCTTCAGCGCCCGCAATAATTTCGATCAATTCTGTCGTAATCTGTGCCTGACGCTGACGATTATAAGCCACCGTCAATTTATTAATCATTTCACCTGCATTGCGCGATGCATTGTCCATAGCCGTCATCTTTGCGCCCATTTCACCAGCAACATTTTCCAACAAAGCCCGAAAGATTTGCACCGAAAGATTGCGTGGCACAAGCGTCTCTAAAAGAGAAGCAGCATCCGGTTCATACTCATAAACAATCGATTGAGATCCCTTACTATGATCGGTTTGCTCTACAACATCTATGGCCTCAACAACTGCTTTTGGAGCAATCATTGGAATCAAACCAAAAGCTGTCGGTCGCTGATTAATGACGGAAACAAATTCAGAATAAAACAGCGTACAGACATCGAAAGCGCCATCATTGAATAAATCAACAATCCGTTGACTAATCATCACCGCCTCTGCAAAACCAATTCGCTTTACAGCATGCAAATCGATGTGATCAATTATCAAACCTTTGTAATCACGCGATAAAATATCCGCACCTTTTTTACCTACGGTAATAATTTTCACTATTTTACCAGATGCCAACAGTGCTTTAATCTGTTCACGTGCACGACGAGCAATTTGCACATTAAAAGCACCACACAAACCGCGCTCAGCAGTACATACTACCAGGAGATGCACATCATCTCGCCCTGTGCCTCGCATAAGAGCAGGCGCATCAACACCATCCACATCAGCAGCGACACTGGTCAAAATATCAGCCATTCTCTTTGCATAAGGACGAGCAGACTGCGCCGCCTCTTGTGCACGATGTAACCTTGCTGCTGCAACCATCTGCATAGCTTTAGTAATCTTTTGTGTTGCTTTAACCGAAGCGATACGGTCTCTAAGATCCTTTAGTGAGGCCATTCAAGCATTCCATTAATTCATCACGAAAAATTTTTCGCATAAGTGTTAAGAACCGTCATCAACTTATCTTTCAGCTCGTCTGTTAACTGCTTTTGCTCGGCAATTGCCTTTAAGAGATCTTGATAATCACTCCGCAAAAGCACCAAAAGCCCCTGCTCAAACCGCGCAACATCAGAAACCGCTAGAGAATCAAGATAGCCATTCACACCCGCGAAAATAACCACCACCTGTTCTTCTGTTTTGAGTGGAGAAAATTGTGGCTGCTTTAAAAGCTCAGTCAAGCGTGCTCCTCGATTCAGCAGACGCTGGGTTGACGCATCCAAATCAGAGCCAAACTGCGCAAAAGCTGCCATTTCACGATATTGCGCCAATTCACCTTTAATCGAGCCGGCAACCTGTTTCATCGCCTTAATTTGTGCAGCAGAACCAACACGCGACACAGAAAGACCAACATTTACAGCGGGACGAATTCCTTGATAAAACAAATTAGTCTCTAGAAAAATTTGCCCATCCGTAATCGAAATCACATTTGTAGGAATATAGGCGGAAACATCATTTGCTTGCGTTTCAATGACTGGCAAAGCTGTCAAAGACCCAGATCCATTTTCTGCATTCAACTTCGCAGCCCGCTCTAAAAGACGCGAATGAAGATAGAAAACATCTCCCGGATAAGCTTCACGACCTGGAGGACGACGTAACAAAAGAGACATTTGACGATAAGCCACCGCCTGTTTTGACAAGTCATCATAACCGATCAAAGCATGTTGCCCATTATCACGAAAATATTCGCCCATAGCACATCCGGCAAGAGGCGCAATAAATTGCAATGGCGCTGGATCAGAAGCGGTTGCTGCCACAATAATAGAATATTCCAGTGCTCCACGTTCTTCCAAAACTTTAACGAACTGCGCCACCGTCGAACGTTTTTGACCGATAGCGACATAAATGCAATAAACTTTGTCTTGTTCTCGTCCAGCCTCTTTTTCATGAAAAGGCTTTTGGTTTAAAAATGTATCGAGCAAAATCGCTGTTTTTCCTGTCTGGCGATCACCAATCACTAATTCACGCTGCCCCCGTCCAATGGGGATGAGTGCGTCAATCGCTTTCAATCCGGTCGACATCGGTTCATGCACAGACTGACGCGGAATAATTCCAGGCGCCTTAACATCAACACGACGACGTTCTGTTGCTTTAATGGGTCCCTTACCATCGATAGGATTTCCCAATGCATCAACCACACGCCCAAGCAAAGCGGGACCCACAGGAACATCCACAATAGCACCCAATCGTTTTACACAATCCCCTTCACGGATATCGCGATCTGAGCCAAAAATGACCACACCAACATTATCAATTTCCAAATTGAGAGCCATACCGCGCACACCGTTTGGAAAAGCAACCATTTCCCCTGCTTGGACATTATCCAAACCATAAACGCGGGCGATACCATCCCCAACAGAGAGAACCCAACCAATTTCTGAAACCTCAGCCTTTTGGTCAAAGTTTTTGATTTGCTCTTTTAGAATTTTTGAAATTTCAGATGGTCTAATATCCATCAGCTGACCTCTTTTTTCAATGCAAGCTTAAGCGAAGACAATTTTGTTAGAAGGGACGTATCAATTTGAGACGCCCCCACACGAACGATTAATCCACCAAGAATCGTTGGATCCACAATGATGTGTAGCAAAACTTTTCCCCCGACGACACTTTCCAAAGCCTCACACAATTCTTGTCTTTGTTGAGAACTTAAGGAGCGCGCAGAAATAATTTGTGCTGTTACTTGATTACGAGCGCGTGCAACACAACGTTGAAAAGCATGTAAAATACCAAATACGGCACTAAGCCTACGGTTTGCTGCAATAACGCATAAAAAATCACCAATAACCTGTCCTGCGTTTTTATCAGCAAATTTGATGTTTTCACAAATAGATTGCATCACCTTAATTTGCTCTTTGACTGAAAAGAATGGACTGAGCACAAAGCGTTTTAAATCTTCATTTTGCTCCAAGACAAGCAAAATTTTTTCCACTGCCTTTTCAACTTTTTCAACGTTCCCCGCTTCTTGAACGCAATCAAAAAGCGCTTGCGCATAGCGTTGATCTACCAACGGCAGCGGTATGAGAGAAAATGAATCCGACACGAAATACCGCCTCTTTCCCTTGAGCGACTCTCTGATAGTTATCAGATGAAATGAAACAGACACTCTCCATTTTAAGAATCTTCTTCTTAAAACCTAGAACAAAAATCACTTGGTTTCTAGCATAGACATAACTGACTCGCAACACCACAAATCGCTGCTTTTTAAAAATTTTAATAAAATATTCAAAATATTTTTAAAAAGCATTTTTTTAGATATACAGGATGGCATCATAGTTTTTTTATGCCTCTTTTTGACATTCTCTGAGCGATTTTTTTCACTCTCTTTAATTTTACTCCCAATGCTCTTTCCACCCCCAAAAAACGGTTCTTCCTTAACATTAAAAATCACCCTTATCACCACAAGAGCTTTCACGAGAAGCAACTATGCATTGCCTCACACTTTTGTTTATTGCGCTCTAGAATGGGATTACATCCCTCACGAGAACAGCACGCCATTGGGTTGCAATTTAACAGGCTTGTTTTAAAGAGACATCTCTCAAAGCTCCCAAGCCCATTTATGACAGCACCCATAAATGGTATAACAGTAAATCCATTGAGCCCCCATCTTTACGCTTATGAAGAAACAAGCGTTCCCCACACCACACACTTTGCCCAGTTCCCAATATTGCGACAGCCCTTGGCATTAGAGACGATTCATAAGAAGCACTTTTACTCCTTATCTTCTATAGTTTCACTCCACATACTCAATTCCCGCTTGTTATGTACAAGCGAATAATTTTGATTGATTTAACATACACAGGTTTGAAACGAGAGAAGCTTACGATATTCGAAACTCTCATTCAACATACAAAACAATGCATTATCCTTATAAACAAGGCTGCGACTGCGACTGCGACTGCGACTGCGACTGCGACTGCGACTGCGACTGCGACTGCGACTGCGACTGCGACTGCGACTGCG
>NZ_JBHIQP010000003.1:176581-222670 GCF_042196625.1 Bartonella sp. AC535YNZD
ACTGAAAAAATGTGTTATTTCAAACTCATAAGCAAGAAAAAATAACTGATATCCCTCTTAAAATTAAGAAAAATTTGATCTTTTTTCTTCAAATACCCACGCTTCTGAAAACATTTCACCAAATTATTTCCTTTTAAAAACACTTTTTAAATATACAACTTAAATATACAATGCATTGATTTATAATGATAATGCTTCTTTCTTCATACTGAATACTCCCCAACATCGTAAGATTCTCTCATTTCAAATCCTTTGATCAAAATCATTCTCTTGCTCCATTACAAGTAAGGAAGATGGATAAAATGATTAAAGAAAAAACATCTCTTATAAACGCTCTCAAGGACTAAGAGCTTTCGTAAGATTAAGAGCTAAAATAATATAATGGTGCCAACCAGTACTTTATAAAATAAAGGTGGCACTCCCTAACAGCTTCTGCATTCATGAAAGCCCTTACATTATATTATTCACGGATAACATCGTAAAATGAATTCGAGCGTACTGAGAAACATTTACTTAAACAAGAAATGTAACAATACAATAATATTCTGTTTTGGTTTCTCTGCTTCGCATGAAAAACGCAACCCCATTAAAAAATGAGGGTAATAAAAGCGTGAAGAACTGGAACAGCTCCATGATAAAAAATATTGCTATGAACGCTTTTAAAAACGATAAAATCAAATAAAAAGATGGTAACGATAGACGCTCATTTTTACCTTTACGCTCCAAAATGAATCTGTGTTCTCATCAAAGATAAATAAAGCAGATATAATATTTTTCACTCTAATTGGGTATAACATCAAAACGACTCGTACAGTACAAAAACATTTTATTTTCTGTTACATGCTGCTGTATGAGATTTGACTGTCAAACAACATCAAAAACACGATCTTCTTAAATCCACACCCTTCATTTTAATATTGCGCAGACTTTAGAAAAAGCTTTATGGATCGATATCAATTTGAACCAGAATAGAACTGAGCATTTTGGAGTATACCGCTAAGCATTGCCCCCTTATACAAAGAATATTGCCCCTAAAATAAAAAAAGCAGCAAAAACTGAAAACGATAACGCCCCCGAACCAGAGCCAAAGGCGCTTCTGCTGGTCCCATAACAGAGATATTTTTTCCCGTGGCGCTGCTTAATGCAATGTACATATATCATATTTTGCTGCTTGGATGCTTATTCTGAATAATAAGAAGAGTTCAAGTAAAGCACCTTAAGCAAAGAGACCTTCGCTTTATGCGATACTGGTTTTAGAAAAAGCTTTGCGGATCAATATCAATTTGAACCCGAACGGAACTGGGCATTTTGGGTATACTACTAAGCATTACACGTATAAACCCTTGTATATCAAAAGAGCGCTGTCCTTTCAGCAAAAGCCGAAAACGATAACGCCCCCGAACCAAAGCCAAAGGCGCTTCTGCTGGTCCCATAACAAAGATATTTTTTTCCCGTGGTGCTGCTTGACGCAATGCGCGCGCATAATGTTCTGCTGCTTGGCGCTGTTGTGCCGACACAATCAAAGAGGCAAGCCGCCCATAGGGGGGCAAATGATAATGCTGACGTGCTGCAATCTCACGTGTGTAAAAATCTTCTGGCTGGCATGCAAGTAAGGCTTTGATGACCGGATGATCTGGTTGATAGGTTTGCAATAATCCTAAACTCTTCAATCCCACACGCCCTGCTCTTCCGGTAACTTGAGAAAGCAGCTGATAGGTACGTTCACTTGCGCGTAAATCGCCATTGGCAAGACCAAGATCAGCATCAATAACGCCAACCAAAGAGAGCTTGGGAAAATGATGTCCTTTAGCGACCAACTGTGTTCCAATAATAATGTCCACATCGCCATTGGCAATGGCTTGCAATTCGCTTCGCAACTGCCCAATTCCCCCTTTAAGATCTGTTGAAAGAATCAATGATCGTGCCTGTGGAAAAAGCATTTTTGTTTCTTCTGCAATTCTTTCCACACCCGGTCCACAAGCTACAAGATGATCTAAAGTTCCACATTCAGGACAGGCTTCAGGAAGCGGTTGATGATATCCACAATGATGACATTTCAGTTGCCCTTGCGCGCGATGTTCTACCAACCAACTTGAACAATCGTTACAATGAAAACGATGTCCGCAAATTCGGCATAAAGTTAAAGGTGCATAACCACGGCGATTAAGAAAAAGAAGAGCTTGTTCACCCTTATCAAGCGTTTGTTTTAAAGCTCTTTCAAGAGCAAAAGAAATAAAGCGCCCCTTTTGCACCCCTCCTTGACGCATATCAACCACCCGCAACTGTGGAAGTGCGACTTCTTTAAAACGGGATGGTAAATGCACCTTTTGATAACGCCCTTTTAAAACATTGGCTTGGCTTTCAATCGACGGTGTGGCTGAGGATAAAATAACAGGAAAATGCTCAAAAGAGCCCCGAGCAACTGCCATATCACGCGCATGATAAAAAATGCGCTCTTCTTGTTTATAAGCGCTATCATGTTCTTCATCGACAACAATCAAGCCAAGCTTAGGAAAGGGAAGAAAAAGCGCCGAACGAGCCCCAGCCACAACACGCACCCGCCCTTCTGCGACTTGCCGCCAGACGCGTTCTCTACGACGTGGCGTCAAATCAGAATGCCATTCTGCTGCCGCAGCGCCAAAGCGCGCATAAAAACGATCTAAAAACTGCTGAGTTAAAGCAATTTCCGGCAATAAAATTAAAACCTGCTTATCGCCTTTGAAGGCTTGAGAAACCGCCTCAAAATAAACTTCTGTCTTTCCAGATCCAGTCACACCATCAAGCAAAAAAACTTGAAACTGAGAAGATAAAACACCTTCCCGTAATACTGTTGCTGCTTCATTTTGCGCTCCCTGCAACTGAGGAGGACAAAAATCAGGATCAGGCATTTCCACAAGGTCAGGAGCAGGAACCATAACATCTTCGAAAACCCCTAGAGCTTTTAAACCTTCAACAACAGAAACCGAAGTTCCAGCCGCATGTGCCAGACCAGAACGTGTCCATATCTTCTCATTACGCACCAATTCCAAAACCCGCGATCGCGCTGGTGTGAGACGTTCTACATTTCCACCACAATATCGCAACCCCAGCATCTGCGCTTCCGGCTCTAAAGCAGCCGGTACAGACAAAACCAATCGCGCTACAAGACCAAAAGGTGCCATTGTATAGCGACTAACAAAACGCAAAAATGTGATCATTTCTGTCTTTAATGGGGGGCAATCAAAAACATGAAGAAGAAAGCGTAATTTTTCACGCGCCACAGGTGCAGCCCCTTGCCCATCGGCTCTCTTTTCTTCAACGTCCACAACAAAACCGCAAACTTCGCGTCCCATCACCGGAACCCGAACAAAAGACCCAACGTTCACCTCCATAGAAGATGGAACTTTATAACTATAAGGGTGAGCAACAGGAAGAGGAACCAATACGGATACAATCTTTTCCTCCATCATGTTTGAATTCATCTTTTTAACCAATCTACAACCCCTCTAGCACCAACAGGTCTATACGTTATCTTTAAATACTCTTAATTAAAATTCATTGCGGGATTCAATCTTTCCCTCCTATCACAGCACTTTTCTCACAAAAATTCTTTTAAACACTCATCCCATCATCAAAGCACCAACAAAAAACCAATCTCATCCTCTATAGCAAAAAAAACAGCGCCATTCTCCAGTGCAAATAAAGCCCATCACTATAAACATTCAACATGATATCGTAAGTATCCCCCTCCACAACACTATCCCATAGTGCAACTTATTCTTAACACAAAAACTTTTATTTTTTTTGCGCCTCATGTTTCAATTTAATCCTCAATAAACTGATTCATAAAGATAATTCACTTTTTGTATGTTGAATGAAAACCCCTCAATACGATAAATTTTTCTCATTTCAAACCCATCGAGGAACATTTGTAAATCTTTATTAATGAGAGAGAGTACGCCATGTTTTTGAGTACCGGTGGGATAATAGTGCGCAAAACCATCGCAATATTTGTCTTGGCAATATTTGTCTTGCTTCATGCCAAAGCGTGGAAACAATGCGTACATTTTTCAACCTAGTTGAAACTACGCAACAACAATACAAGCAATAAGCCGGTACCAACACACACCTTACCAGCTCGTGGATGTTGCCAACAAGCCCCTTGGCACTTAAAATGATTCATAAAAGGTATCTTCTCTTCTTTCTTGGACAGTTTCACTCTCCACGGCTTTTCCCGTTTGTCACCTGCAAGAAAATGATTTTTATTGATTCAACATCAAACAGGTTTAGAATGAGAGAATCTACGATATTCGGCGTTCTCATTCAACATACAAAAAGTGAATTATCTTTATGAATCAATGCAATGCAGTACAAAAGTATAGGGTTAAAAAATTGTTTATACAGATTTTTATTGTCAAAAGATCTTTCCAATGAAATTTCTAAGACATTAAACGCTATTTTAGCCCATTTTTCTCATCATCTTATGGAACTTCCAATGATCATAAATCAATTGAGGGTCCTCGCCACATTTCAAAAATGAAGATTCTTAACCCCGCCGATCTATAAATAATGTCCTGTACATAATGTTTTGTAAATAATCCTGCTTCCTAAACGGACTTACAACTTCTTTATGTGATTCATATCTCCCTCCTAAAGTAAGCTAATTTATAAGATACAGCTCCTTTCTCTAAATATTTATCAAACTCTCATACAAATCCACGCCCTTTTCGCAACGCAAACCATGAATGGTATAATGATAAATCCACTGATCACCACCATCTTTACGCTTCACAAAGGAGTAAACCAGCACCCATCACATACCTTGCCAGCTCATGAATGTTGCCCCCCCCTTAGCACTTGAAACAATTCATAAGAAGCATCTTGAGTACTTTCTGAAATACTTATTCCCCACATTCCTGCCCCTCTTATGACGTGCAAACAAGTGATTTTAATTGATTCAATATAAAGCAAAATACGTGATGAGAAAATCTTTCTGTCTTTGGCGTTATAATTCAAGTTAAACAATTATTTATCATTATAAATCAATATGTTGACCATATAAAATACTTCATGCGTAAAATTTTACATGCCTTCTTCAATGGTGTTTTATTACGACACAATGAATCCATTCGTTTTCATCAAAAATAAGGTTAAACGTACCGAAGGTATCTTATGATGCACACTCAAATATCAAGAGCAATCGCAAATAAGAAATGAGCAAAGTGTGTGATAATGCTAGCCTATTTTCATAAGTATAAAAATACCGCTACGCAAAAATGTTGGTACGCAATGAATTCTATACCTTATTACGAGCAACACTATGAAATGGGTGTGAAAACGATAAATCGTATTTCTTTACCGAAAACGAGTATATGATTAACATCATAGCATTCTTGTTCTTTACACAGATATTAATTCTTTCTCTTGCTTTTGCCGTCAACAATAGCGCATAACAAAAAATAGGATAAAAGCTAAAAAGAAGAGGTTAGATATGAAGTTTTTTGTGGATAGCGCCAATATCGAAGAAATTCAAGAGTTACAGAATTTAAGCCTTGTTGATGGTGTTACCACCAATCCCTCTCTTATCCTAAAATCAGGACGCAATATTCTTGATGTTACAAAAGAAATTTGTGCTCTCGTTAGCGGACCTGTTTCTGCTGAAGTTGCAGCAACTCAATTTGAAGACATGATGAAAGAAGCGGCTGTTTTAGCAAAGATTGCCGACAATATTTGTATCAAGCTTCCTTTAACACTTGATGGATTAAAAGCCTGTAAAGCCCTCACAGCAGCAGGACTAAAAACAAATCTCACCCTTTGTTTTTCTGCCAATCAAGCCTTATTAGCAGCAAAAGCAGGCGCGACATTCGTTTCACCTTTTATTGGGAGACTTGATGATTGCGGAAATAATGGAAGTGAACTGCTTCATGAAATACGCACAATTTATGATAACTATAACTTTGAAACACAAATCTTAGCCGCTTCAATCCGCACCGTTAATCATGTCAAAGAAGCAGCACTAAGCGGTGCTGACGTTGCAACAGTTCCACCAACAGTCTTAAAAGCCCTGGTCAAACATCCTCTCACCGATAAAGGATTGCAAATATTCCTCGACGACTGGAAAAAAACAGGACAAAATATTGTTTAATGGCTAGAAATTTTATTGGAAAGATCTTTTGAAAGTAACAAAAAGATCTGTTCAGCCAACTCTTCCGCGACACGTTTTTTTGCATCTTCTTCTGCTTGCAGCGTTGCATATTCTTGACGAAGGCGTTCAAAAGATGCATTCATCATTGCTGTTCCTTTTGCAACAGGCATATTTTTCATATCCTGCAAAGTATAAGAAGCTCTGCTCATAACAGTTCCAACAGAAGGTCGTCCCTCTCTCTTTCTATCATAATCAACCTCTATCTGCATCGATTCTCTTGTAAATACGGATGTCTGCAATGCTAATCGATAAGCCGGTAGAGAAGATTTACCCCCATTCCCATACAAAAGAAACAGTAAATGATTGCGCACCATTTGACCAAAACGATCTGAAGGTTCTTCCACAACAATAGAGGCGAGCTTTTGCGCAAGCCCCAAAGAAGCTTGCCCAGAAGAAGAATTCCCATAAGAAGCAGAATTCATCGCCATTGAACTCTGCGACTCCTGACGGTAAAGCGGCTCAACTTTGCATCCACACAACAGTGTGAATACACCAGCTAAAACGACAAGCAGAAAACTTTTAAAGAACGACATTCACAATCCTTTTTGGAACAACAATGATTTTTTTCACGGGCTTTTCAATCAGCTGCGCCTGTACGAAATCTAAAGCTAAAACCGCTTCTTTAATCATCGTCTCACTCGCTGTTGCTGCAACAGTCACCTCACCACGTTTTTTACCATTAATTTGCACCGGCAAAGTATAGCTTTCTTCAACGATTAATGCAGGATCATAAACAGGCCAAGCAAGCGTAGACATTAAAGTCTCTTCCCCTAAAGCCGCATGACATTCCTCTGCTAAATGAGGCATCATTGGTGCAATCATGGCAAGAAAAAAATCCATAGCTTGACGTAAAGAAGCTTTCATTTCATCGTCAACACTTTCTATCCTATTTAACAACGGTGCCATAATATTCAAGAATTCATAAAGGCGTGCAATAGCCCGATTAAAAGCGAATTTTTCCAAATCATCTTCTACAGCATAGAGCGTACGATGGGCTGCTTTTGAGAGTTCCAAAGCCGCTCCCTGATGCCCTGCACAAGGGGATATATCCTTTAAAACAGAAGCACTCAAAGCCACATGGCGCCAAACACGCTGGACAAAGCGATGAGCCCCTTCAACACCAGATTCTGTCCAGATAACATCCCGCTCGGGGGGAGAATCTGACAACACAAACCAGCGCACAGTATCAGCACCATAAGATGCAATAATATCGTCAGGATCAACAACATTCTTTTTTGATTTAGACATCTTCTCAATCAAACCAATCGTCACTTCACTTTGATCGGTTAATTTATAAGCCTGACGCTTTCCATCTTTTTCAACAATCGAAATTTCTGCTGGAGAAACCCAACCCTGTTCATCCCTATAGGTTTCATGCACCACCATCCCTTGCGTAAAAAGCCCCTTAAAAGGCTCATCAACCGTCACATAACCTAACAATTTCATGGCACGCATAAAAAAGCGCGCATAAAGAAGATGCAAAATCGCGTGCTCAATTCCACCAATATATTGTTGCACAGGCAACCATTCAGCGGTTGCGTGTTTGTCAACCGGTTCTGATGCAAAAGGAGCCGTAAAGCGTGCATAATACCAAGAAGAGTCAACAAATGTATCCATGGTATCGGTTTCACGTTTGGCAGGTTGACCACAGATCGGGCAAGCAACATTCTGCCATGTTTCATGCCGCGCAAGAGGATTTCCTGGTTGATCAAAAGTAATATCATCAGGTAATACAACCGGCAAATCAGCACGCGGAACAGGAACAACCCCACAAGTTGTACAATGGATCATGGGAATGGGGCACCCCCAATAACGTTGCCGTGAAATCCCCCAATCACGCAAACGAAATTGCACTGTTTTCTTCCCTTGCGGTTGCCCATTGAACATTTGTTTCTCAAGCCTTTTGGCTGCTTCTTCAAAGGCTTGTTGGGGTGTTAAACCATCCAAAAATCTAGAATTAATCATCACCCCATCACCAACATAAGGCGCTTCAGGTGTGACAAAATCTTCTTTCTCAACTCCTAAAGGCAAAACCACCGGTTTTATTGGAAGGTCATATTTACACGCAAAATCGAAATCTCTCTGATCATGAGCAGGACAACCAAAAACAACCCCTGTTCCATAGTCCATAAGCACAAAATTAGCGATATAAACGGGAATATGCACCGTTGAATCGAAAGGATGAACAGCCAAAAGGGGCGTGAGAAACCCTTGTTTTTCAGCTGTTTCAAGAGCTGCCGTTGTCGTTCCACCACACCGACAATTTTCAATAAAATCACTCAACGCTTTGTCTTTTTTTGCCAAAGCTTGTGCAATAGGATGATCAACAGACAGCGCTAAAAAGGAAGCACCAAAAAGTGTATCAGGGCGCGTTGAATAACAAACAACCTCATCAAATTTTTCACAAACATCACCAGCATCACCTGTCGACTTTAAAGCCCAACGAATCAGCAAACCTTGTGATTTTCCAATCCAATTTTTTTGCATGGTGCGAACTTTTTCAGGCCATTGGTTCAGCTCTTCAAGCCCAGCCAAGAGATCTTCACTAAAGTCGCTAATTTTGAAAAACCACTGGGTCAACTCACGTTGTTCCACCAACGCACCAGAACGCCATCCCCGTCCATCAACAACCTGTTCATTGGCCAAAACAGTATGATCAACAGGGTCCCAATTCACCTTAGCCACTTTACGCGCCACCAATCCCTTTTGATAAAAATCCAGGAACAACATTTGTTGGCGGTGGTAATATTCCACATCACAAGTTGCAAATTCACGCGCCCAATCGAGTGAGAGCCCTAATTGTTTTAATTGCCCGCGCATGACCGCAATATTTTGATAAGTCCAAGTTTTAGGATGCACTTTATTTTGCATAGCAGCATTTTCAGCCGGCATCCCAAAAGCGTCCCACCCCATGGGATGAAGCACATTAAACCCCTTTGCGCGTTTATAGCGTGCAACCACATCTCCCATGGCATAATTGCGCACATGCCCCATGTGAATACGGCCAGAAGGGTAAGGAAACATCTCTAAAACATAATATTTTTCACGAGCATCTTCTTGGACAGTCTGAAAAATTTTCTTTTCATCCCAAATTTCTTGCCATTTTTTTTCTCTCGCACGTGGATTATAGCGTTCGCCTATCTTATAATGCTCAATCGTCATTCCCATTATACTCTTTTAATAAAACAGAACCAAAAACTTGTTTTATTATGCTTGATCATGGATTAACCTCATCGTCAACATTTTCGTGAAATATTTCCCTAAGTATTTTATAAAACTTTAAAAAAAACGACCAACTCTTGAACAACAACGATAAAGCACAAACATATGAAGATACAAACTCCCCTTGATGCCCCTTCCATTGAATCATGGCAAAACCTTCAAAAAGATATTGCAGCAATATGCCAAGAGTTACAACGCCCTGTAGAAGAAATTGAACTTATCGCTGTTTCAAAAACTGTTTCTGCTATTGATATACGACCCCTTTTGCAAGCAGGACAATCTTTGTTTGCAGAAAACCGTGTACAAGAAGCAGCACAAAAATGGCCTGCTTTACGTCAACAATTTGAAAATATTAAACTTCATCTCATCGGCCCCCTACAGTCCAATAAAGCTGCTGAAGCCGTAAAGATTTTTGATGTCATTCAAACGGTTGATCGTGCAAAAATAGCCAAAGTTTTGATGGAGGAAATGCAAAAGCAAAAAAGGCATCTTCCCTGCTATGTTCAGGTTAACATTGGCTTAGAACCGCAAAAAAGTGGTATCGCACCACAAGAAGCTATATCTTTTGTCAACCAATGCAAAAACAACTATGGACTTGATATCATCGGACTTATGGGCATTCCCCCTGTCGATGAAAACCCCGGCCCCTATTTCGCGCTCTTAGCAAAATTAGCAAAACAAGCAGGTCTTCCAAAGCTTTCCATGGGTATGTCCAGTGACTTCAAAACCGCTCTACAGTTTGACTCTAACGTCCTTCGCATTGGCTCTGCTTTATTTGGAAAACGCCCTGTGTAAAGCAATTCCCTCTCATATAAATTCACTCCCCCTTCATATAAATTCCCATTGAAAATTCTACGAACAAGCCCAAAACAGCAGAAATGAGAAAAAATATTTCCTTCAATATCAATAAAAGAGCAATTCTAGCAAAAAAGATTCCAGTCCCTCTTTCATCCTGTTAGCAAAATAAGCAAAAAAGCTGGTCTTCTCAAATTTCTTACCGGCACATCCACAACACATACAATAGCTTCAAGATAGCGTTACAATTTGGCTCTCATATTCTCGCACATTAGCTCTACTTTACTCCCCTCTGACCGCCTCTCCAGCAAAAGCAACGTAAAAAATAAATCCTTATATAAAGGCAAAATGATAAGAGGGGCGTTGCGCATGAATGAAAAAACTGTCGCGAAATAAATAATTACAAAAGAATATTTAATAAGATCATCGCAATGATCTCCATTAAAAACCACGAATTCTCTTAACTTCCCCAACACGCGCACACAATTTCCCCATATGCCAATGGCGTAAAGTAGATAAAAAAAGCTTATGGCTGCATAATACAGTAACAAAACTCTTTCATGTAAGCCACTTGAGCAAAATAAACATCTCAAATACCCAATAGAGCACCAAGAACCGCGCTAAACAACATGATAGCAATCTATAAGGTCCAACGATAGCATAGAGACTTTCTATGCTCTACAAAGCGTAAAATACGGTCAATATCCGCCTGAAAAATAAAAGAACGAATCCCACGCATGTGCGCATAATACATGCAAGAAAAACAATAGCAACAAAGCAGATTTCAATAACGATATCTCTTTATATTTCTCGTAAACAAATAGAAAAAATTCAACTTTTCATATGCGCAATTTTTCTGATTTTAAACTTTAATTAAGGAAAAACAGGGAATATTTCTTATATTTTAAAATATTGTAAATAATATTATTATCTTCTTAAGAAGAAGATTTCATGTATACATATTATAGTTATTATTTATACAGTATTTTTATTGTTATTTTTAAAGTTTATCTTTGACATTTCTCTAAAAATACGCGATAGCCATTTGAAATGTATCATTGTGATACTACTTTTAATGTAGATAATTAAGAAGAATTAATATGTTTGGTTCATTCAACACATTCGGTCATATGGCGACAAAGCCTTCTTTTGGTCATTCGCACAATTCAAGACCTACTCATGGAAATGCATGTAGTCCTGGTGCTTTTATGTCTCACATGAATGCACGTGGCAGCGAAGTAGGATTTCCGGCAGGAGTAGTTGGTGCAATTCAAGGTGGTATAACTGGGGGACCAGTAGGTGCATTTACAGGTGGAATGGGAGCTTTGTCATTGGGATACATAGGAGGTGCTGCTTGGGGCTTTATAGAAAAAGGTCGTGAGTGTTGGTTCTAATTTATAGAGAATAGCGACAAAGATATCTCTGAAATTAATAGTTTTGTAAGTATACTTGAAAGAATATACCAAAGTTAAATATCTACATCTATGGATAAAATATTTTTCAGGGATATCTATTGCGGATCACCTCTTATAATCAGGATTTTGTTATAATGAATATTCTTTATGAAATCATAAGACTGTTTTGCATTCTCATTGTCGTTATCCCTATATATGCTATTGGTTTAAAAAAAATTGGTGGCTACAGTTGGAAACTATCTATAAAAATAGCCTCATTGTCAGTTATTGTGTTTTTTATTCTTGATAGTTTGTGTAGATATTTCGGTTTATATTAATATTTATTGGATGAGTTCCAAGTACACTGAAAAAATAATTTTCAGAGGTATCTATTGATATCACATACTATAACTAGGATTTTGTTATAATGGATATTCACTATGAAATTGTAAGAATGTTTTGCATGTTAATTATAATTACTCCTATAATTGCCATTTCTTTTAAAATATTCAATGGCGTAGGTTGGAGATTGTCTATTATAATGGCATTATCGTCATTTATTATGTTCTTTATTTCTAATTTTTTGCGTAGATATTTTGGTTTATATTAATATTTAGTAAATTTATTCTTTTAAAAAGCATTCTCATTCCCTCTCCTTTATAGGGGTATGTTTTTAATATCTTTATGCTTTTATAAAAAGCTCTATACCGCAATAGCCTTTGCCATATTTGAATATCCTAAAAGCATAAAATACTCTCTTAAAGACAAACGTATCAGATTTAAAAATTGACTATTCTAATCTTTGTCATTTAGTCTAACCTCATAATGAAAAGCTTTTGGGAAAACTCTGCCAAAATATAACCATACAAAAATACAGAGGCAGATTTTTCTAAACAATAAAATGAGGGAAACATGACCGAAAAAATTTATCCAATATCAGAAGAGATCAAAAAAAATACTTTACTCGATGAGGAAACTTATCAACAATGGTATCGAGAAAGCATCGATGATCCAGAAAGCTTCTGGGCAAAACATGGTCAACGCATTGAATGGTTTAAAGCTTTTACAAAAGTAAAAAACACTTCTTTTAACGGAGATGTATCGATTCAATGGTATGAAGATGGGATAACAAATGTAGCTTATAATTGCATTGATCGCCACCTGAAAACCCATGGAGACAAAATCGCGCTCATTTGGGAAGGGGATAATCCTTATCATGATAAAAAAATAACCTATAACGAACTTTATGAACATGTTTGTCGTTTTGCTAATCTTTTGAAAAGTCGTGGCATTAAGAAAGGCGATAAAGTAACCATTTATCTCCCCATGATACCCGAAGCAGCCTATGCCATGCTTGCCTGCGCCCGCATTGGAGCCATTCATTCGGTTATCTTTGCAGGCTTTTCTGCTGAAGCAATAGCAGGACGCCTTGTTGACTGTGAATCAACCTTTATGATTACCGCTGATCACGGCTTGCGTGGCGGCAAACGGATTAACTTAAAAGACAACGTTGACCATGCCATTGAGATAGCCGCGCGCCAAAATGTGCATGTGGACCAAGTCATGGTTATACGGCGAACTTGTGGCCCCATTCAATGGGTAGAGGGGCGTGATTTTTGGTACCACGAAGAGATAGCTCATACCCAAAGAGACTGTCCAGCAGAACCCATGAATGCTGAAGATCCACTTTTTATTCTTTATACTTCAGGCTCAACCGGCAAACCCAAAGGTGTTTTGCATACCACAGCAGGCTATCTTATTTTTGCCTCGATAACTCACCAATATGTTTTTGATTACCACCCCGATGAAGTTTACTGGTGCACAGCTGATATTGGTTGGATAACCGGTCATTCTTACTTGGTTTATGGACCTTTATGCAATGGTGCGACCACTTTAATGTTTGAAGGCACACCAACCTTTCCTGACAAAGGCAGATTCTGGGAAATTGTCGACAAGCATCAAGTCAATACACTCTATACCGCACCAACAGCTATCCGCGCCTTAATGGGAGCAGGAAATTCGTTTGTTGAACACTCAGACAGAACATCGTTGCGTCTTTTAGGCACAGTAGGAGAACCTATTAACCCAGAAGCATGGGAATGGTTTTATCATATAATTGGAAATGACCGTTGTCCGATTCTCGATACATGGTGGCAAACAGAAACAGGGGGGCATATGATCACGCCCCTGCCCGGTGCAACCCCCCTCAAAGCAGGATCGGCCACACGTCCTTTCTTTGGTGTTCAACCCCAAATTGTTGATGCCCAAGGCAATGTTTTAGAAGGTGAAGCAGAAGGCAATCTTTGTATCAGTGATTCATGGCCCGGACAAATGCGCACACTTTATAAGAATCATGAACGCTTTATTCAAACTTATTTTTCCTCCTATAAAGGAAAATATTTTTCAGGCGATAGCTGTAAGCGCGATAGTGACGGCTATTATTGGATCACAGGACGGGTTGATGACATACTCAATGTCTCGGGGCACAGGTTAGGAACCGCTGAAATTGAATCAGCCCTTGTTTCTCATCCCTCTGTATCAGAAGCAGCTATTGTGGGTTACCCGCATCCCATTAAAGGACAAGGAATTTATAGTTTTGTGACCCTCATGGAAGGAACAGCGCCAAGTGAAGAATTGCAAAAAGACCTTATCAAGCATGTGAGACAAGAAATAGGTTCTATTGCCATATTGGATAAAATTCAGTTTGCTCCGCAGCTTCCCAAAACACGATCAGGGAAAATTATGAGACGTATTTTACGAAAAATCGCTGAAAACGATTTTGATACTCTCGGAGATATTTCAACCCTTGCCGAACCACAAGTTGTTGAAGATCTGATTGCCAACCGACAAAACTAAAAAACACGACGAAATACAACATACGGTGGTTTTTGTTTTTTGCTAAAATTATCTCAGCATTATTACGAAAACCACCGAGGATAATAAAAAACAAAACAATTCATGAAAAGCTCAATCATTCTAACAACAAACGCTTTTCTTCATGAGAGGTAAGAAATAATTTAAGCCAAAACCTGAGGATTGGGATACGAACAAGAATAAGAAAGTAAGATAAAAAGAGCAATATAGCTTTTTAAAATCACCCAATGTCCACTCAGTGCAAAAAAACCTCTGAGTAAGAAGGAAAAATAGTTCTGATGTTTATGCTAGAATCACTTTGAAATTCCTGCTAAAATCATAAACAAAGCTAAAAAAAGAAAGTATAAGTGATAATATTCTTGAGCAAAAATATTTATCTATAACGAGGGTGTATAAAAAATATTAAAAACCATGAAATCTAAAATAAGCAAGCTTACAACAAAAATCTAAAGCAATGAAAGTAAGAGTTCTTAGAATAAATGATGCAATATAAAATCAGGAGTAATAATAAAAAGTGATTCATTTTGAAAATGTCGGCCTACGCTATGGAATGGGCCCTGAGGTCCTTCGTGATATTAGCTTTCATATTCCTCCTGGATCATTTCAATTTCTCACAGGTGCCTCTGGAGCAGGGAAAACGTCGCTGATGCGTCTTATGTTTTTGGCACTCAAACCCACCCGCGGTCATATTGATCTCTTTGGAACAGACACAGCATTGCTCAAACGACAAGAGCTCCCTGCGCTACGACAACGTATCGGTGTAGTTTTTCAAGATTTTCGTCTCCTTGATCACATGACCACTTATGAAAATGTTTCCTTGCCTTTACGCATAAAAGGACAAGAAGAAGCAACCTATCGCAGTGAAGTGGAAGATCTTCTCTGTTGGGTAGGTCTGGGAGATCACATTCATGTTTTACCACCGGTTCTTTCCGGCGGAGAAAAACAAAGGGTAGCCATTGCACGCGCGCTCATTGACCAGCCTGAAATCCTCCTTGCGGATGAACCAACAGGAAATGTCGACCCCCCCTTGGCAAAACGCCTACTCCGTTTGTTTATTGAATTAAATCGTTTTGGAACAGCTGTTATCATTGCCACCCATGATATTGCCTTAATGGAACAAGTTGCAGCACGGCGTATGCTTCTCCATAATGGACGGATGACGATTCATGAATAAGTCTTTCCCCATTTTTACAAGTAATAAAAAAAACACAACAGCGATTATTCCCAGTAGCAATATTTCTGGAAAAGCGCTGGTTGCAGTGATTGCAATTATGACATTTCTCTCAAGTCTCACCTTAATCGGTGTTGATTTAGTCCAACATGCCGCCCAAAATTGGAGTAATCAGATTAGCTATGAAGCAACAATACAAATACGCCCCGTTGACAATGTTGATATCAACAAAGCACTCCGTGATGCCGTACAATTGGTTAAAACATTTTCTGGTGTACAAGATGCAAAAATTGTTGACCAAAAAGCTACAGAAAAATTACTAGAGCCATGGCTTGGAACAGGCTTCAATATCAATGAACTTCCCCTTCCCCGCCTCATCATTGTGACTCTGAAAAGAGATGAAAAAATCAATTTTGCTGCCATCAATCATGCCATTAAAACTCAAATTCCAGGCGGTCAATTTGATGATCACCGTGTTTGGGTCCATCGTTTTGCGACCATGGCATACACCACGGTTTTTATCGGTTTTTCAATTTTAGCATTGGTTCTAGGCTCTCTAATCCTCACCATCATTTTTGCCACCCGCAATGCATTGGCAGAAAATACCCATATTATTAATGTGCTATATTTTCTTGGCACTGAAACCCTTTTCATTGCGCGTCAATTTGATTGGCATTTTTTTAAAACGGCACTGCGCGGTGCTTTATATGGTGGTTTCACAAGCATCTTTCTGTTTTCAGCCTTTTGTCTCTGGACAAATTATAACTTGGGAAGAGCAGAAGCCAGCCAAATAACGGCTTTATTAGGACATATTTCCATAAGTTCCGTTCCTTATGGCAAAATCACTCTGCTTATTATTTTCGTTTCTTTTCTCACCACCCTTACAAATCGCATGACTATTTTAGCGCAACTGAAAAAAATCGATCAATGTGAAAACGGTTTATTTTAATTTATGACTCACAACACTTTCAACTCATTGACGCAAAACAATTTAGAACGTCCTCTTCCAAAACGGCCCCACTATAATAGTTGGTCTCCATGGCTTTTATTTCGCTATTTTCCACCAACAACCCTTACTCTTGCAATCACTGTTTTCATTTTCTGGGGCGGTTTTATTATTTTTTCTGAAAAAACCGAACGACTTGTCCCCCCAACGCCTCTCCCCAAAGCGGATGCCATTATCGTGCTTACAGGCGGAGAAAACCGAATAGAGACAGGACTTCATCTCTTACAAAAGGGGCTTGGTTCACGACTCCTCATCAGTGGTGTAAACACCACAACCAACCTGAAGAGTTTCATGCATAACATGCATATTACCCCACGGCTTATCTCCTGTTGTATTGACATTGGGCATCAAGCGATTAACACCAGAGGAAACGCCGAAGAAAGCGCCGCTTGGATCAAAAAGCATCACTATAAAACCCTTTATATCGTCACCCATGATTACCATGTGTGGCGCTCGATGCGTGAACTTAAATATCTCATGCCTGATATCCATTTCATTGCTTATCCTGTGAAGAAGAGCAAAGCTGAAAGCACAATACAACAGATCAGGCAAGCCCGCATTCTCATATTCCAATATATTAAAACACTGCAAGTCTATATCAGAACCGCCTTCTGACCTTTATTCTTGTGACTTTAAACCTTGCCACCCTCTGACTGCTTTACCCTTCTCTCCATACCTTTCCACACGAATTACCGCCATAAAAGCACGCCAGAACTTCTCCCCATACAAAGCACAACGCCCCGATACACGTGTCACTGTCTTGCACATTCACCAAAAAACATCTCTTACATCCCAAACTTGATCTCACAACACGTGATCTATCTAATGCCATCCCCAATATAGAAGACAGCTCTTGTAAATAGAGCCCCTAGACAGCCATAGGATCTACAGACTTGTCATAAAAATCTATTTATACCACTGTCTTACCCTTCATAAAAAATGCAAACCGCCCCACCCTATATTTTGCCGCCTCTCAAGTATTACGATTGCTCTTAAACCTCTTGGGATGATTGGTAAGAGGCATACATTACGCCTTTCTTAAACACGAACATACCAACCTCATATGACATGCAAGGCAGTCATTTTAAAAGCCTAAAAGTAAGAAAATTTATGATCCTTAGAATTCTTGTTCAAGAGAGAGAACGTTAAACAGTCATTATAAATCAATATATTAAAAACAATCTCTTCATTCTACAAAGCGTCTTCATAAAAGCATTTTAGATCACAGATAGGAATAAGTTCAAAACGAACACTGCCACGAACATCCCACACTTTTTATAGCAATATATTTTGCATAAATCATTTCGCTCTCTAAGATCACTTTTTGTCTGGTTTCCTCCCCAAAAAAGAACGAAAATTTTTAAACTCTATCGATCTGTAAACAATAACAATCCAGATTCTTGTCTAACGCGTTCTCCCTGCTCACTTCAATATCAGAACACCTCAAAGGACAGATTTCATGAAAATTGTCATGTCCTCTCAACATCTCAAAGGACGATGATTCCTATCAGCAACGATTTGTAAACAATCCACTTTCTCTGGACAAGTTCCTCTCAGCGTCCCCATTTATATGGTTTACTCACATAAAGCTCGACAAGAAAACCCTGCCTGAGAATATTCATCACTGCCGCTAAAGCTCATGCGTCATAATTTTAGCGACCTCACTGCCTAAGGTGCTTTATCACATATAACATATTGATTTATAATGAAAATTTATTACACTACAACTTGAATGAGAGCTCTCAATATCATCAGATTCTCTCATTTCAAATCTGCTCTCTATTGAATCAATCAAAACCATTTTCTTGCACATCACACAGGACTTGAACATCACAAAGGAAGAGAGCCTGCGCAGCGTAAAACTGTAAAAGAAAGACATGCCTCTTATGGACTTGTCTCAAGTGCCAAGGGCTATCGCAATACCCACGAGCTGCTAAGGCGTGTAAGAGAGCCAGTTTGTGACAACTCAACACTTTTTTACCGCACAATGGATAATTTAACCTTTTCAGTTTCTCTCACTTCCAATTTTGGAAGGCTGCGCACAATTTTCATAGTTTCTAAACTTACCGTAATAACCCGCTGAAACAATTCCAATGGATAAGCTGGATTACCCACCGTTTCAACAGCATAGCGATTGGCATCATTAATAAGTCCGCTCGCTTTATCCGTTTTGACAACCTGCCGCTCCATAACCCATTCAAGAGCAGGCCTGCCATTGACCACATACTCATAAGCTTCAAGAGGAATATTCTGCATCGTGATATGCGCATTATAAACCACAGTGCTTTTATCAATAGCACCACGCTTACCAGCAAATTTCATCGCCTCAACACGATAAAAACTCTTCTCATCAGAAATCACCCAAGTTCTTGGATCACCCTGTTTATAGGTAACGGAATAGGGTTCAACCTCTTCATAATTCATATGCAAATTACCAAGCTTGCACCCCGCTGTCACAAAAGCCCAAAAATCCTCTACCTTTTTAACTGTTGGAATACGCGGCAATTGTTTAGATAAATTATGCGCATAACGAGCACGATAATCTTCAGAATGCAAAATCCCATAAACATAATAAAACAAATCATCCTTTGTTATCATTTCACCAGGATAAGCTGCCTTAAAATAAGCCAATCCTTCATCCGTAAGAGCATCACGCCGCTGCAGACCAGCTTTTTTGCTTTCCTCTACAAAATTTGCAAACAAATGAACCTGATTCTCCTCCTTTCTCAAGGATGCAATATCTTCATAAACATACCGTGGAAAACATTGACCAGTATCCATTGCATGAAGATTAGATAAATTCTTAGTCATTAGAACAGAAAATCCACTGCTTGCTCCAATTCCCGTAACTTGTATCACCTTATTTTCAGCCGCTTGTTCCAGAGGAAAAATACGTGGCATTTGTAAAACTCTATGGTTAAAAACACGATTGTAATAGAGCCACTGTTGTGTAAAAGGACGATAAAGGCTCTGAGTAATATACGTATCTTTAAATTTAAAAGCCTTTCCCCTTATTAATTCTTCTTTAAGGCTACTACTCCAACTAATCTTTCTAGAATCTGTATTGACAAAATCGTTCACAGCATTTGCACGTGCTTTGCGATCAGAATATAGATACGCAGCATTAAAACGCTCTACTTCACTGTTATAAAAAGCAATCATATTGCTCATATTCTTTGCTAAAGCTTCACGACTTGAGTTATATGTCCAAGCATCACGACTAGTTTGTATACCGCCAGAAAAATTTTCAAAGAGCCTTTTATCACTGCCTTTCTTGTCACCTAAGGCTAGAAATTTTTCAAAATCATTATTGCGCTGATTCAGCCAATCGCCATGCTCATCAGGTGTAATCATCTGCCAGCTGTGTTCACGTGTGACACCACCAATACTCCCCAACCTCTGAAGTTCACGGAGCTTTTCTTTTGCTGTGAGATAATCTCCAATATCACGAAAATATATTTTCCCATGCTGTTGTGCATCTGGATTTTTAACCAAAATGGAAATCGCAATAGGTGCGCGAGACCCAGAACCAAAAATCTTTCCCCCCTCCTTTCGAGAGAGTTCTCCAGAAGTTCTTTGATTCCCCCGCAAATGGAAAATATAAAGGCTGCTAAATTCCTCGATTAAACATTTTCGTAAACCATCCGTAGAGTGACTACTGATAAAACCTGCATTTGTTACAAAGCCAATAACACCACAGTCTTTTATGCGATCACTTGCCCACCGAATGGCACGAATATAACTGTCATAAAGCCCATTAACATTGCTCGCTTTGGATTGAGCGGTATAGGTTTCACGAATGCGACGATCCAATTTAGGATAGCCAATATTCTGCGCATTGTCGTTTTCACTTTTTTGTCCAGAAGAATAAGGGGGATTGCCAACAATAACACGAATATCCAGTTCCTTCTGGTGCGCCCGACGTGTACTGTTATCCACCAGCAAATCACTGATCAGGTCTTTTTCTTGCTCATAAAGCTGGAATGTATCGGTTAAACAAATTCCCTCAAAAGGAATATAATCGCCCCCCATCAGACCATGATAAGTTGTCTCAATATTAATGGCTGCAATATAATAGGCTAAAAGAACGATTTCATTGGCATGAATTTCATGACAAAATTTATGCTTCATCTCTTCTGGTTTTATCAAACCCGATTGTAAAAGCCGCGTGATAAAAGTACCCGTTCCAGTAAAAGGATCCATGATGTGCACACCCGATGAGCCAAGCGTTTGCCCAAATTCTTGCTCTAAGACATCATTGACAGAGTGCAAAATAAAATCCACAACCTCGACGGGGGTATAAACAATGCCTAGTTTTTCTACAGTGCGTGGAAAAGCATAACGAAAAAACTTATCATAAAGCTCTACAATCAACCTCTGTTTTGCTTTTGGATCCGTAATGCCACTGGCTCGTAATTTTACACTTGCATAAAATTTCTCAAGATCTTTAGATTCCTTATCAAGATTCGCCTCATCAAGCACATCAAGCATACGCTGCATAGCACACGAGACAGGGTTCTCACGTGTGAACTGATACCCCTCAAATAACACCTGAAAGACAGGACGCGTAATAATATGCTGTGCCAACATCTCAATCGCATCAGCTTCTGTAACAGCATTATTTAAATCATCACGCAGTTCTGCCACAAACCTGTCAAAGGCTTGACGCGCCTCAGTATCTGGCTTTGCCAGAATACCTGTTAAGCGTGCAATATGATTCTTAGCAATTTCCGCAATATTGCTCGCCCAATCCTCCCAATAATCTCGTGTCCCACACTTTTTGACAATCTTTGCCATGATGGCACGCGAAATCTCATCCACAGGGAAAGCAAGCTCCCCTTGTTCATCTGTAAAAAGGACATCACGCTCCGCTGTACCAATGCCCAATCGTGCTGGTTGTGCGCGTAGTGGAAGATTGTCTACAACAGCCGTAATAGCCTTTAATTCAGTGCTCTGTGTGACACCAATAATCTCAATCACATTGCTAATATCTTGCCCGAGGGATGCCTTATTAATCGTTGCATCAAAACGATCATCATGTGCACGCAAAGCATTTAAAATTTGCCAGATAACCCGATATTTATCATTGTTGTTCAAAGCCTGTTCCGCTGGAGTATCAAGAGGAATACCAATTGGCAAAATGACATATCCCATCTTTTTACCCTCAGAGCGACGCATCACCCGCCCAACCGCTTGCACAACATCAATCTGGCTCTTGCGTGGATTTAAAAACATGATCGCATCAAGAGCCGGAACATCCACCCCCTCAGACAAACACCTTGCATTGGTTAAAATACGACAAATATCATCCCCACTATCAGCTTTCAGCCAATCAAGTAATGCACCACGATCCTTTGCATTGAAAGTGCCATCAACATGCTCAATTTCACACTTCAGAAAATGTTCATTTTCTGTATCCTCTTTCGTATAATCAAGATATTCTCTAACAACCGCAGAAAACTCATCACGAACGAGTTTAGAACTTTGAATAGTTTTACAAAACGCTAAAGCACGATGCATAGGATATGAATCCGTACCAACATCGGCCTTCATATTTTGTTTTGTCAAAGCCTTATAACAGCCAATAATCTTCGTTGCATCATCAAGAATAAGCTCAGAATCGCTATCACTAAGGCGCTTCTGAACAGCGGAACTGACCAATTTTTCGTCCATTGCTAAGACAATAACCTTATAATCTGTTAAAAGATCATTTTGTACTGCCCATGAAAAACCCCGATAAAAAAGTGTTTTACCAAAAAGCTTTTCATCATCCATCGAAGCAAGAACAGCATTAACTTCATTCGCGCGACTTTTTGCGTTATCACCAAAAATACGTGGTGTCGCTGTCATATAAAGGCGCTTCTTGGCGCGAATAACATCATTGGAATGCACCTTAACAAAATTGGATTCATCCTCTCCCACCAGCGTTGCCCCTGTTGTACGGTGCGCTTCATCACAAATGATAAGATCAAATGTTGGCAAACCATAGTTTTTCTGAGCATCAGCAATCACCTGAATGGATTGATAGGTTGCAAACACAACGGTCATCTTATCTGCAACACTCTTCCCCACCTGATCTGCAAGTTTAGCCGCATTAGTTGTCGCCGGAAAAGCAAGATCAAACACATCAATTTCAGCAACATCATCACTATTTTTACGACGCTTTCCCACTTGTGTATCAGAACAGACAGCAAAGGATCTCAATCCAATTCCTGCATCCGTTGTCCATTCACGCACCGTCTGTGACATCAGCGCCAAAGAAGGAACAAGAAACAAAACAAACTTGCCTTCACCTGCCAAATCCTCAGCAATTTTAAGACTGGTAAATGTCTTACCAGTCCCACAAGCCATAATGAGCTTACCCCGATCTGCTTGAGCAAGCCCAGCACGCACATCACGCAATGCCTCCAGCTGATGTGGACGCAGCTTCTTTTTATCCTCCAAAACAACTTTGCCCTGGGCTGCAAAAGTTTCCCAACGGATCGGACTTTGTTGTATATCGGAAAGATTAATCCGTATAACAGGAATATCCTGCCCCCGTATCATTATTTCAGCGTTATCACTCCAAGCACGTTCAGTACTATCTATAATAACACGCCGCTTGAACGGAGCTTTTCCTGATGCCGAAATAAAACTATCAATATCTGCTTTTCTAATTCGATATGCTGCATCATAAAATTTACATTGGATTGCTGCAAACCCCTCTTCATCACGCATCTTTGCCACAAGATCAATACCAGTATCCCGACCATCCCAACCATTTTCATGCGCCCAATCTTTAAAGGTTTGAACTTTTTCATAACACCCAAACTGAAGAGGATCATGTGTCAGATAAGCAAGAGCAAAACGCTCAAAATACGTTCCTTTATCTCGTTCGGTACGCGCTTGATCACGATAGGTCTGTAAAAGCGATTGCAGCGTCATGCTTCCACCCCAATGAAAAATACCTTCAACTATCGAATCTAAACCAATTCGTCAATGCCTCTTGTTCTACCCAAAAAACTTAAAAAAAGCTTAAAATTGCTTGATTTTAAAACATTTCTTCTATGTTTAATTAAACCAACAAGAGAAAATCTTTTGATCCTTTTGAGTATCCCCCAAATCATATGATGCATTTACTGATGTCTATATCCCTATGGAAATAAACGGTAAGGCGTGATGATTTTGAAAATATTTTTTGCCTTTTGTAAGAATACAAAATAAAGTGCACAATAATTTTAGGATTTAGCTTAAGAATGAGAGGGGGGAAATGGATACGACACCTGCGAACACACAAGACACCAAGGAAGAAACTCCACACACAAAACAGCGCATTTTACGAACGATCATGCATATAATTTCCCTATAATATGCAAAATATTAGTCGTGATATTCAAAATATTGATTTTTGAAATATTTCTTTGTCTTTTGTTCTTTCGTAGACTAATTATTCGCTTCTTATACTTTATAGCGGGTGGTTTTAGAATTCTTTTTTATCTGTATCGGACTTGTAGCAGGAGGAAGAATACCATACCAACTAGACATACCATTGCTCATCACTAGCGCCATTATGTTCTTTAGCAACATAACTGCAGCTTGGTATTACGATGTTCTCTTACTTCATCTCACACCTGCTGAATATGAGCTTATTCTTTTTCAATAAATGAAAGCCCCTTTCATTCATACATCATTCAACATAAGAAGCCATCCGCCTCTCAAACTTTTTGTCGTCCTCACCAAACTCATGAAATCAAACCCGCATCTCACGGTATTAGTTCTTAAGATCACGCCCCCTACCGAGTATCTGACGGCATCCTTACCCTAGAAACTCAAATGGCTTGTTTATCCTTCAGCTCCAAAATCATGAGATATGGCAGAAAAAAGCGATGCCTTAAACAAAATATTCTAAAGAAGCTAAGCTACTCGTATAAAGGAACAGAAAATGGCTGTATCTTAGATCACATTTTAAAACTTAAGCACGATCATAATTTATTTGCATAAACCTAAACACCTATAATTTGCACCACCCTCTGCAAAACTAGAAGTGAGAAATCCTCATAACCTCTTTTCCGAAAATCTTAAAAATACTAAACGAAACCTCTTAAACTGCTCAGCTATCTCGATACCAGTTCATTTTTTTGGAAGAACGGAGGTTTAAGCTGTTTTTGGCATCAACCTTCTTTTTTGTTCTTTTGTTTGTTAGCAGATATACTATTCATTTCCCCCGCCTCTTTTTAAATTAAATCTTAAGAATCGTCGCACCATATATTTCATTTGTCCTCCTCTTCACATTTCAGAAGAGGAGGGTTTTTAACAAAATTCAGTCTGCAAGCAATCTCGTTTTAACGGGTTCCATTTAACTTCTCCTTAATAGGATTTACTTCCATAAGACTCGACAAGAAAGATTTAAAATATTCATCATGCATTCTCAAAACATTTAATGCCTCAAGAAGGCTTATATGCCTACCATATCTCACATGATGTGGTGCGCTATAAAACGCTTACCTCTAGTGATACGCTCCACTTAATGAACAAAGCGTTTTCTAAAATAGAGCAGCAAATAATACTAAACTTTTCCCATTCATTTTTTGCTTCATAAACGCTTCATCTAAGTATAAAGCATCTCCACAAACATGCCCAAATTAATAAAGCTTAATCGCGTGAAAGAGCGACAACAGGGTCAAGCCGTGAAGCTTGCCGCGCTGGAGAAAAGCCAAAACATATTCCTATGAGGGTTGAAAAAGTAAGAGACATAATGATCGATTCAATAGTATAAACCAAATGGATAGGTGCCTTAAACAGAAGAAACAAGCCACCGATAGAAAGTCCAAGCAAGATTCCCAAACCACCACCAATCACACAAACCAAAATCGCCTCAATGAGAAATTGCTGTAAAATATCACTTTGTCGTGCACCAACTGCCATACGCACGCCGATTTCATTGATCCGCTCAGAAACAGTGACCAACATAATATTCATCACCCCTATACCCCCCACAACCAGGGAAATAGCTGCAATTGAAGAAATTAAAAGTGTTAAAATATTTGTACTCTCCATGATACGTTCACGGAAAAATTCAGAATTTCTAATGAAAAAATCCTCCCCGCCATGCCGCATAATGAGAAAACGTTTTATCATAGTCTCCGCTAAATGTGAATCAATATCATCAGCAATCCTAACGGTAATTGCACGAACTTCTGTTGTACCAAGAAAACGCGTCTGCACTGTTGTATAGGGTAAATAAAGCTGTAAGGTATTTGATGTATCTCCACTTGCATTATTTTGCGAATCAACAACACCAATAATACGCGCTGGAACATTACCCACATGCACCACCTTTCCAAGGGGGCTTTCATGGCTATGGGGGAAAAGAACAGACAACGCTTCTTTCTCGATCACGAGATCAACCGCCCGATCATGGACACTCTTGTGATCAAAAAACTGTCCTTTGAAAACTTTGAGCCCCTGTGTCTGAAAAAATTGTTCTCCCACCCCCGCAATGACAGCATTGACTTCAACTGCACCAAAACGTACTTTCGAGCTTGCTGAAATCTGTGGTGTTACACCAGAAACATAAGGTAATCCAGATAAAGCTTCTGCATCAGCTTCAACCAAACTGGTTATTTTTTCTGCTTGTGGATCAGAAAAACTTTTGCCAGGAAAAATGGTTAATGTATTAGCACCTAAACTTTTAAAATTTTCCAGAATTTTCTCTCGTGTACCATTCCCTAAAGCTACCATAGCAATAATCGCCCCAATACCGATAATCACCCCAAGCATTGTTAGAAAAGTCCGCATGCGATGTGCATTCATGGCCAACAAAGCCATCACAAACGCCTCACGGAATCGCTCAACAAAAGAACGAAAAAAGCCCAGTTTTTGTTGGCCTTTTAGATTTTGTTGTTCCTGAAGAGATTTTCTACCAACTTTTGTTTTTCCAACCCTTGACCGCTTATCAGCAATAATTTCCCCATCACTGATTTCGATAATACGCTCTGCTCTTTCAGCTACCTGCATATCATGGGTTACAATGATAATAGTACGCCCTTCTTGATGAAGTTCATCCAAAATATGCAATACTTCTTGCCCACTCTTTTTGTCCAATGCACCAGTTGGTTCATCTGCAAGAATGACCTCCGCATTATTCATGAGCGCCCGAGCAATAGAAACACGTTGTTGCTGACCACCAGAAAGCTGATTTGGACGATGATTTATCCGATCACCCATGCCCAAACGCGTTAAAAGATCCTGTGCCCGCTGTTTCCTTGCTTCCACAGCACATCCTGCATAAATAGCCGGAATTTCAACATTACCAAGAGCTGTCAGTTCATTCAACAAATGGTAACGCTGAAAAATAAAACCAAAATGATTACGTCGCAAAGCCGACAATTCATCCGCAGAAAGGGAAGCTGTTTCTTTACCAGAGATCCAATAACGGCCAGAAGTTGGACGGTCAAGACAGCCTAAAATATTCATCAAGGTAGATTTACCTGAACCGGAAGCACCTACAATTGCCACCATTTCACCACGTTTAATGGTAAGATTGATGTTTTTCAAAACGGTAACAAACGCTTCGCCGGCAGGAAATTTGCGCACAATATTTTCCAAGACGAAGACGGCATCTGCTTGATTTGTGCTCATGCTTTAACTCTCGTCTTCGCTATGCATGTTAGAAGACTCTGGCATCACTCCATCAGACGAACTGGTGACGACGACATCACCCTCGTTAAGTCCTGAAACAATCTCTGCCATAACCTTATTATTCAACCCAACGCTCACCTGTTTAGTAACCACCTTATTTTCCCCCACTAAAACAGAAACCCATGCTTTACGCTCTCTTGTCTCATCGCGTAAAGCATCACTTGGAACCAACAAGACATTCTGCGCGCGCCCTAAGATAATATGAACTTGAGCAGTCATATAGGTTCGCAAAAAATTATCCGCATTATCAACATGTAGAATTCCATTGTAATAGATCGCCGATGATATTAAAGCACTAGAACCACTCACCATACCAGGATTAATACTCACATCAGCACGAATTGCTTCAGGAGCCGGCTCTACTTTTTCTAAAACGCCTTCATAACGACGCTGTGAATTACCTAAAACTGTAAAATAAAGTGGTTGTCCAGCTCGGACTTTAAGAATATCTGCTTCTGAGATTTGCGCCTTGATCGTCATCTTTGATAAATCACCCAAAATAACAATTGTTGGCGCCGACTGAACCGCATTCACATTCTGCCCTTCTTCCACAACTGTTGCCAAAACCGTTCCTGCTGAAGGGGCAGTGATGCGTGTATAACCTAAATTAACCTCTGCACTCTCCACATCAATTTGTGCTTGCACAATCTGTTGACGAAGTTGTTCAATTTGCGCCTCGCGTATTTTCACCTGTGTCGCAGCCTCATCGAGGTTCGCCCGTGAAATCGCTCGTGTTTCGATCATTTTTTTCTGACGCTCTAAATTTTTTTGTGCAAGAGAAAGATAGGCTTCTTGTTCTACCAAACTCGCATAATAATGCGATAATGCTGCTTTTTTTCTTTTTAAATCATTTTCCTGATCTGTAGGATCAATTTCTGCCAAGAGATCGCCTTCTTTCACAACACTCCCAGGGGAAACATGCATTGACACCACACGCCCTGTTGCTCGCGCACCAACAGCCACCAACCGGTAAGGACGTACAAGACCAGAAGCTAAAACACTTTCCTCAATATCCCCACGTTTCACCACCGCGGTTATATAAGTTGGAGTAGATGTTCCAAAAAAAACAGAACGTAACCATAACAACAAGAAAATGAGAAATATAGCAGTTAAAAAGAAGGAAAGTTTTTTGTGTTTTGTAATGAAATTTTTGAGTAAGTTTTTTTTCATTTCCCTACCTTTGCACGCGAACGAGGTGCATTATCAACGACTTCTGGACGCGATACATCAACAACGCCATCCCAGCCCCCCCCCAACGCTTTCATCAACGTGATATATTGCGTAACCAAAGAAACACGGCTATCTTTAAGCGCCATTTGTGCAGAATAATAAGAGCGATCAGCATTTAACAATTCAAGAAAACTAGTATTTCCATTCTCAAAAAGGCTCCGTGAAAGTTTTAAGGAATGAAGAGAAGCTTTATTCGCAACGATTAACTTTTCTAAGCGTTGATGTTCCTTCGTCAATCTTACAAGCGCATTTTCTACATCTTCTAAAGCCTCCAACACAGCAGCTCGATAAGTAATAAAAGCTTGATCACGCTGCGCGCGCGCTACCGCAATAGAAGCCTCGACCTGACCTCCATTAAAAAGAGGAAAACGAAGACCAGGTCCAAAAGACCAGCCAATCGTTGAATTTTTCCATAACTGATCAATTGCCGTTGCTGCTGTCGAAATATTACCTGTTAAAGTAAGTGATGGATAACGATCTGCTTCACGTTGACCAATCCGTGCTGTCGCTTGCGCATATTGACGCTCTGCCCGTCGTAAATCTGGACGTGTTAACAAAATATCGGCTGGAATTCCTGCTGGTATCGGCCAGCGTGGTTGTGGAATCTTTGCATGCTTAGCATTTTTTTGTAAAAGATCCTTCAATGCCGTAGGCACACGACCAGTTAAGACAGAAAGGCGATGAACGCTCATTGCTAAATTCGCTTCCATCTGTGATATATCTGCTTCTGTATTTGCCATTTGTGCTTGCGCATTTGAAACATCAAGCTCAGAAACATCACCAGCTGTTAATCTAGCGCGCATCAATTCATAAGTTTTACGTTGTGATACAGCAATTTGCCGCACAATAAACAACTTTTGTTGCCAACCACGCATTTGCACATAATTTGTTGCCACATCTCCTAGTAATGTCACCATGGTAGCGCGCATATCTTCCACAGCCGCATCAAGGCCATAACGCGCTGCTTCAACCGCACGTTTATGCCCACCAAAAAAATCAAGCTCCCAGCTTGCATCAAAACCACTACTATACTGGTTGAATAATGCATCAGACTGTCCAGAACGACTACGGGTTCCTGAAATTGAATTGGACACATTTGGCAAAAGAGTTCCCACAACCTGTCCTAAACCCGCACGCGCCTCACGTACCCGAGCTTTAGCAACAGCAACATTATTATTTCCAGAAATCGCGTAATCCATTAACGCATCTAGAACAGGATCATTCAAATGCCGCCACCATCCGGCAAGCGCAACGGGCTGCCCTGCAGTCTGTGCAGATTTTTCTCCCCAAACTGCTGGAACACGAAAAGATGTTTTCTGGTAATTAGGACCAACCATACATCCTGACAAAAGCAAACACAACAAGACACTAAAAAATAATCCACGAGAAGCGCCCCATTTGAGATTTCTGATATACATCCAGTCTCCCGCATTCTTTCAGAATCATTATTTAATATTAATACTTTATTTACCTCTTATTTCAAACTTGACGTGAAAAATCAAATACAGTTTGCACAGGAATATGATCTGAAGGACGTTCCCATCCGCGCGCATCACGAAAAATCGAAAGATCTACAACAAAAGGGGCTAAATCTTGAGAAGACCAAACATGGTCAAGCCGCCGTCCATAATCGGTAAATGCCCAATCGCGAGCACGATAACTCCACCATGTGTAAAGCTTAGTAGGAACAGGAATATGCAACCGCATCAGATCAACCCATCCACCTTGACAACACAAATCCTGCAAACGCTCGGTTTCAATGGGAGTATGGCTTACAACCTTCAACAATTGTTGATGAGACCAAACATCCTCTGCCAAAGGAGCAATATTTAAATCTCCCACCAAAAGAGAAGAAAGACCATCGCCTTGGTCCGCACGAATGGAGGACATTTCTTCTAAAAAATCAAGCTTATGACGAAACTTTTCATTCACATCAGCATTAGGGATATCTCCCCCAGCAGGAACATAAAAATTATGAATCCGCAAGCTTCTCCCATGGGCTTCCACAATAACTGAGATATAACGGCAATCTTGGTTTTGACAAAAAAAACGTTTTTCTACCTTTTTAAAAGGCAAACGAGAAACAATAGCCACCCCATTATAAGATTTTTGTCCACTCAATGCGATATGCTTATAACCCGCTGCTTCAAAAGCCTCCACTGGAAATAAAGCATCTGGACATTTTGTTTCCTGTAGACACAATACATCTGCGGAAAAGAGTTCCAAATACTGAAAAACCTGTGCAAGACGCAAACGAATAGAATTAATATTCCAAGTCGCAATACGAAAGAACATTTGTTTTAATCCCAATGACGTAACACTCTTTCTTCATTTCTTCGAAGGAAGTGTGAACATCCCATTAGCGAACCGGACGTCTGTCCGCACATTCATAATCTGCACAGTAGTTTCCAAATTTTGTTGGTCAACAATTGTCCACTGTCGCAAAGCAGAGCCTTTAGAATCAAAAACCATCCTTATTTGCCCTGCCCCAATCGTCTGATCACGCAAAACAATCGTCACGGCCCCAGGATCTTCGCGAAAGGCCAACAAACGCCCAGAAGATACATCAATTTTATCATCCAACAGAAATTTCATTGGCGTTTGCGAAAGTTGTGAAAAGTTCCAAGTATTCAAAGCTCGATTGTTAATGCCCACAAATTGACCATCTGCAATAATCTGTAAAGGCATTTTCTTGTAAATAAAACGAATTTTCCCTGGACGCTCTAGATAAAACGTTCCTTGAGTCATCTTTCCCTTTGGACTAAATTGAATAAAATCACCTGTCATTGTTTTGATTGCCGCAAAATGGTTCACAACATTCTGCGCCTTTGCCACTTTATTAGAGGCTTGCGAAAAAGCAGGAAAAGTTAAACACCAAAAGACAATAATCCCCACAAACCCAAAGACTCTTCTTTGCGACAAAAAAGACGTTTTCATAAAAAATGCTCCCAAGCAATACTTAATTGGCTTTATAATTCATAACTTAAGTAATCAACGACGAATAAATACCCTTCTTTATAAGATAAAGATATTGTTTGAAAAAAATATCAAAAGATTTTTAAAAGTATTCTTCTTCGACAATCTCCAAAACTTTTCGCTTACCCATATCATTCGCTGGACTAATAATGATGCCTTCTTCTTCTATCCTTTCGATCAATGTGGCGGTACAGTTATAACCAATGCCTAAACGACATTGAATATAAGAAGTTGAAGCCTTACGATCACGAAGCATAATAGCAACAGCTTGACAATAGGAATCATCTGCTAAAGAAAAAGCTAAAGAAACATCCTTTTTTATTTCTTGCGATATCGTTTCCAAATAATCAGTCTGCGTTTAAGTTTCCGAAAGCATCCAATTTTCCCGCTTTTCTAAACGCATAATATATTCTTTTCCACCCCTAATCTATGAAGCAACATAAATTATAGTCAAGACATAATGGATTAAGGACTAAACATATTACTCGCAAACCTGAAAGCTCTTTTAAGTATCAAAAATACTTTTTTGACTTCCTTCTCGCCCAAAAGAATAAAAAATTTCATCAGAACCGCTCTGTAAACAGTTTGGAGTTTAGCAAATTTCACTTAGCTTCCCACCCCATATAATTCATTTATATTAAAACTCGAGAGATCAGCCTTGCCCTAAATATTTAGAGCGCACTTAAAAAGACACTAAAATATCAAGTCTTACATGCTTTTACACCCCTATACTCGCAATAACATTATTTTATACCAAGATATTGATTTATAATAATTTATCTTTTTAACTTAAATCATAACGCCAAATACAATAAGATTCTTTCATCACATACTCTCTCATATTGAATCAATTCAAATCATTTTCTTGCACGTTACAAGCAAGGTTGGTGTATGGATAAAAGTTATATAAGATAAAGAATCCCCTTATAAGGAGTCTCAAGTACCAAAGAGCTATCGCAAATTGAGAGCTGGTATATGAAAATGCAGACTTTCTACGATACAATAGGATAAACACTTGTTTTACAAGGTATTATAAAAAACAACTATCAAGATTTTTCAAAAGCGCTCTTCTTCAGCAGGCACTAAAATTTCTCGTTTCCCTGCGTGATTTGCTGGACTAATGATACCTTCTTCTTCCATCCTCTCAATCAATGTCGCAGCACGGTTATAACCAATGCCTAAACGGCGTTGAATATAAGAGGTCGAGGCCTTACGATCACGAAGCACAATAGCAACAGCTTGACTATAGGGATCATCTTCTGAAGGAGAAGACAAAGAAACATCAGCACCATCCTCTTCAACTTCTTGCGTAATTGTTTCTAAATAATCAGGTCGTGCTTGCGCTTTGAGATGCGCAACAACCTGCTCCACTTCATTATCCGCAACAAAAGGCCCATGCACACGCTGAATACGTCCTCCTCCCATCATAAAGAGCATATCTCCTTGTCCCAATAATTGCTCAGCTCCCTGTTCGCCTAAAATTGTTCGGCTATCAATTTTGGAACTCACAGAAAAAGAAATGCGTGTAGGAAAATTGGCTTTGATCGTACCAGTAATAACATCGACGGAAGGACGCTGTGTCGCCATAATTACATGGATACCGGCAGCACGTGCCATTTGTGCTAAACGTTGAACCGCTCCTTCAATATCTTTCCCAGCAACCATCATCAAATCAGCCATTTCATCAATAATGACAACAATATAGGGCATAGGACTAAAATCAAGTGTTTCCGTTTCATAAAGAGGCTCACCGGTCTCGCGATCAAATCCAACTTGAATTGTCCGCACCATTGTCTCTCCCTGACTTGCAGCTTCTCTAAGACGCGCATTAAACCCATCAATATTACGAACGCCTAGTTTTGACATTTTACTATAGCGCTCTTCCATTTCACGAACAGCCCACTTTAAAGCAATGACGGCTTTTTTAGGATCTGTCACCACCGGTGTTAATAAATGAGGAATGCCATCATAAACCGAAAGTTCAAGCATTTTTGGATCCACCATAATGAGACGACATTGCTCAGGTGTCATCCGATAAAGCAGAGATAAAATCATTGTATTGATAGCAACAGACTTTCCCGATCCTGTTGTACCAGCAACCAAAAGATGAGGCATTTTTGCTAAATCTGCAATAACAGCTTCTCCCCCGATTGTCTTACCCAAAGCAAGTCCTAGCTTTGCTTTGCTGTCAATAAATTCTTGCGCCTGCAACATTTCTCGTAAATAAACCATCTCACGCTTTGCATTAGGCAGTTCTATTCCAATAACATTACGTCCTGGAACCACCGCAACACGCGCCGAAATCGCACGCATCGAGCGTGCAATATCATCTGCCAAACCAATGATACGGGAAGACTTAATGCCAGCAGCCGGTTCAAATTCATACAAAGTTACTACCGGTCCAGGACAAGCATCTATAATTTTTCCTTTTACCCCAAAATCTAACAAAACCCCTTCAAGCTCCTGAGAATTTGCTCTTAAAACAGCAGGAGAAAGTTTTGCATCCCTAACAGACGGTGGTGGAACTGAAAGATAATCTACAAGTGGAAGAACAAAGCCACCATTTGAAGAAGCTGTTAAAGACTTTCGATTTTTAACAGGAGAAACATAAGCTTTATTTTGATTTTCCTCACGCTTTACTTTTTCACCTAAAAAAGTTGGCTCAATCCGATCAAATGGCTTTCCTTGCCCTTTACTCTGAAAACGCCTTTTGAAACAGAATAAACGAAAAAAACGCGCTTGTAAAAAATAAAAAAGATGCAAAAGAGCGCCACAAGTTGTCGCAAAAAAACCATGATTTTCACGATCCTCCTCTGCGGCATATTCCGTATCTTCTTCCAACTCAAAGACTGGATTAATGATTTCGTCTTTTGGAATGTTTTTTTCTTTTCTTTTCTTTGTTCGACGCCGCCATATTACATTACCAGCAAAAGCAGCGGTGAAAAAACCTAAAAGAATAAAAACAACACTGAAAAACACCGTGTAAGGAGGAGAAAGAAAAAGAGGAAAGACTGAAGAAGCAACACTTAAAACTTTATCTCCTAAAACCCCTCCCAATCCCATTGGCAATGGCCAATAAGTAAAAGAAGCAATAGGTGACATAAGAGCAAAAGCAATTAAAAAACAAATCGTTGATAGCACCCATAAAAAAAAGCGCAAAGTCAAATTGTAGATATTCTTTTGCGCCAACAAGAGAAAAGACCAAAATAACGGTGGCAACAAAACAGAAAGACTTGCCAAGCCAAAAAACTGCATAATAAAATCTGAAAAAATTGCCCCCATCCACCCCATAAGGTTTGTAACCTCATTTGTACTTGCATGAGTTAAAGATGGGTCCGCAACATTCCACGTCGCCAAAGCAAACACACAAAAAATAATAAAGCCCAAAAGCCCGAGCCCAATAAATACTCCTATCTGACGCAAAAACATCTCAATAAGACGCGAACCTTGAGAATTTCGCACTTCTAATGAATCATAAGGAGAAGAACTTCGGTGCATCTATCAATTCCAAATACAAAACTTTCATATTTTAAAGAGTTATAACTCCCTCTCTCTCTTAAAAAAGGATGAAGCTTAAACTCTGTACCAATTTGTAAACAAATAGCCTGTAAACAATCCGACTTCTTATCTAGCGCGTTCTACCTTCTAACCACTTCATATCATTCATATACCACCACCCTAAGAGATAATCCTTCATAAGGCGCACAAAAAGCTCTCCCTGAATATTTATCACACGATCAACCAAAAAACACCTTATGTGTAAAGTGTTACATGGGTGCTATAGGCACCTTCTTAAAAAAATAATATTTTTTACGCTACATCATGATAATGGCGAAATATGAATACTGTTTTAACCATCACGAATGACCACAATTTTTATCTATTTTTATCTATCATACTAACGAAATGTCCCCCTTCAGGACAAGCATACTGAAGTAACTCACACAACTTAAAAAAATACACGACCATCTTTGTTTATTTTTAGTTTTCTTTTTTATCAACCAAGTGTAAAAAGAATTGAAGAAGATATTTAAAAAAGCTTATCCGATAAATCTGTAAGATGAATCACATAAATGATTAAGCAGAAAAACTCTGAAAAACCAATATGTTATCAGATTGGCGTTAAAAAGAAATCTCGTTTTTGTAAAGCAGAGAGAAAAGTAAAAGTTAAGATATTTTAGGCAATGTAAAAAGATATTCTTTTTAAAAGAAAGCAAACTATAAACAATGGAAGAAGTATTGTGTGTTCTAATCGCAATAAAAATGTACAACCCAATAAAAAAATTAAATCTCATAAAACTAAACAATGTGATCTGCTCATTGCAGGAGGGGCGGCTGTCGGTTTAGCCCTAGCGATAGCACTCAAGCAAACAGCCCCTAATCTGAAAATAAAAATCGTTGATGCTGCTCCACAAGGAGATACCCCTGCTTCTAACATACGAACCATTGCCCTTGCTGCTGCTTCTATTCGTATGTTAAAACAATTACAATGTTGGAAATCTGTAAAACCCTATGCGCAACCCATTCATTCAATGATCATCACAGATACAAGCACAAATGATCCGGTCAAACCCACTCTTTTAACCTTTGAAGGCGACATTAATCCCGGTGAGCCCTTTGCTGCCATGGTAGAGCATAGAGAACTCATCAATACTTTAAAAAAACGTGTCAAAGATCTCAATATCCCTGTTATTACAAACACACGTGTCATTGATTTTCATCAAGAAGACCAACATACAACCGTCACTTTAAATAATGAAGAGGTTTGGCAAACAAAATTGCTTATTGCAGCTGACGGAGCCCATTCGAAATTACGCCAAAAAGCAGGTCTTAAAAACTTTTCTCATCCCTATAAACAAACAGCAATCATCTGCACAGTTGAACATGAAAAACCCCATAATGGTCAAGCAATTCAACATTTTTTACCTGCCGGTCCTTTTGCTCTTCTCCCTCTTAAAGGCAACCGATCCGCCATTGTGTGGAATGAAGATCATAAAACTGCGCAATATTATCTCAAAGCGGATGCACTTATTTTTGAAACAGAACTCGAAAGACGTATTGGCCATCGATTAGGCAAACTCTCTTGGAATGGCGAACGTCAAGCTTTTCCTTTGAGCCTTTCTTTAACACGTCAATGCGTTAAACCACGTTTTGCTCTCGTTGGCGATGCCGCCCATACCATCCACCCCATTGCAGGACAAGGACTCAATTTAGGATTACGCGATAGCGCTGCGCTGGCTGAAGTGATTATTGAAACAGCACGACTAGGTCTTGACATTGGCTCTCTCACAGCTTTAGAGCGCTATCAAAGCTGGAGACGTTTTGAAATTGTCCGTATGGCTTTAAGCAATGATTGGCTTAATAAACTCTTTTCTAATGATAGCCTTCTTTTACGGATGCTCCGCGATACCGGCCTTGGAATCATTAATCAAGCGCCAAAAATAAAAAAATACTTCATTCAAGAAGCTGCCGGACTCACTCCAAATGCCCCACGTCTTCTACACGGCTTCCCACTTTAAGCGAAAATTCATACTATTTCACTTTTTTTACAACCTTTGCCTTCCTCCTTTAAAGAACAAAAAATTCCTATCTCATCCAATCTGTTTACAAACCGGATTCCTGTCGAGTAATTTTTTCTTGACTTCCTCCCCCCATATTTCACTCAACATAAGACTCGACAAGCAAGCTACATTCTAAGAATATTCACCATGCACTGAAAAAAACGTTTAATGTCTCAAAGAGGTTACCTTATATCACCACTTAAAAGAAGCCATTTCACAGCATAACAAAATAAACAAGACTTTTTAGTACACAACACTTTTATTTATAATAATAAATTCATTGTTCTCATATTGAGTGAAAAGTCTAAAGATCATAAAATACCCTTGTTTCAAATCTCTCTCATGTTGAAGCAATCAAAATCATTCGCTTGTACATCACAAGTGAGAGTATCGTATAAATAAAAACAATTAAACAAAGCAATACAAAGACTCCCTCTCTCAAGGACTAAGGGCTTTAGCAACATTGGAGGCGAGTAAAGTGTATAATGGCACCGGCATACACTTTTTATCGAAGTAAAAATGGTGGTGTACAATGGATTTTATATGATCATAGGGACTTTTACGTTATACTATTCAAGAAAAGCGCCATAAAATAAGCTTAATTGCATTGAAAAATTTTTCTTTTAAAAAAGCACGTAAATTGGAAACATAAATGTATTCGGTTTGGGACATTCTGCTTCTCAGATAAACTCTTTAACTTATTGTGGAATGCCACACGACTTTAGAAAAAATATTCCAATATATAAAAAGTGTTCCGTACACTATACCGTCACACACAATTGTAAACCTGCATATCACCCCCTATTTCACACCATAAAAGAAGATAAACCGCAATAGAAATGATCCAATCCTTTTATTTTCAAATACGCTCTTTATTCATTATTCATAAACGCTCATAAATGAATTTTAATCACAAACGCTCAGAAATATGTCATAAATTCTATAAAACCCATAACAGCCATAAAAATTTTCCATTTTTCTACATACTCACTCATCTCAACTAAACGAACGATAAATAAAGTAAATGCCTCATATATAATCTTACAGAAAAAGACCAAACAAAATCTATAACATCAGGCTTGTTCTAAAAAACAGTATTTCAAAAATATAAGTATGCTAATTTATTAACATATTAATTGCTAAAATTATCATTTTACATATTGAGTTAAAATCCCTATGCAATAAATTATTGTCATTTCGACCATTTTTGTAAAGAATCAATAAAACTATAAAAAGAAGTAAAATATCCCGCTCTCTCAAATGCCAAAAGCAATTACAATATTCCTAATCTGGCATCATCATTATGCTTGCCAGATTATAATAACAAAACTTTTTGCATTTAAATAAACTTTTTCACGCTCCCTATCATTGTATTTTGTAACTCAATACTTTAATATATTCGTTCAGTATGTTTATACAATCAAATTACCCAAAAAAGCATACTTCTTGCATTTACATTCCTTGGTATTCCCTTATCTTGTAAATATCGCATACGTGTTACGTTACTTCGAGTTCATCAAGTGTATACCCATTCTCCAACCACTCTTTAATCCACTTAGGTCTACGTCCACGCCCATTCCATAATTCCCATTGGTTATTGGGATTTCTATAATGGCGCTCTTTGCTCACAAGATCAGCGATATCAATTCCATGGGCATTAGCAATTTCAAGAATTTTTCGTCGCGCATTTTGCTTTTCCTTTGCTTGCCGTTTTTTTAATTCCACATCGATTTGTGTACGCATCTCTTGTAGTTCATCAAAATTCATATTTTTGAGATCATTCACCTTAATTACTCCCCTTGCAAAAAAAGAATTTCTTTTTGTCATATTTTAAACACAATTATAGACAATTTCTGTCCATTTATTATCGAAATTAAAATTACGATACATATATCATTTTGACGGAGATGTGCTTTGAGCCACAAAGAACTGTTTATTGGTATATCAATTACCGCCACTGCATCTTTTTTCAGTTCAGTTGCTGGAACTACTAAATGCAGTGCTCAAACACCATCGCACCTCTCTGACTCTTATGAATCAGTAGTCAAAAGTAAATATAAATCGTCACTCTATAAGTTATGGCAATGCGCAACAAAGAACAAGCCCTCTCTGTATAATGATAGTGTAGTTCATTATGACAGGAAAACCTCCCCTCATACACAACGGCTTTTTACTTCGTATAAATTTTTTTTGAAAAGATTTTTGCAACTAGAGAATTATATAAAACAAGCAGCTTCAATACAGTATCAAAGATTATTATTTTTTAAAAGCAACGCCTTTCTTCGTGATTCCAATAATATTGGTTGGCGTAATGTGCTCTATTTTATTCCACACTTTTATCTTGTTAGTTGGATATTCGCATATATTAGAAATATTCTTAGAAGAGAACAAAGCAATAATCACAAGGAATATTCTGAGCTAAACAATCTCATTCTGCAAATTTATAAAATCAAAAGACAACGAGAAAAAGCACAACACAGAATTAGCATTTGTATTAATAAAATTCTTCATAATAAGGTGTATTGCTAATGATTGTTCCAGATTTCACATTTTTTGCTGCTGCATACATATCCAATATGCCTCCCATGACATTTTCAGTTGTTGCCGAACAAGAAACGCGGGACAATATCTATGTAACAGATGATAAAGATAACTTGTTCTATCAATCATCTCAGTTTAAGGAAACAATCGCAACAGTTAAACAGAGCGAACATAATTTTAACATAATTTTAGGGCAAATTGATGTTGGAAATGTGAAATTGTTTTCTCTTTTTGATGCGTTTGATTTTTGCAGAAATATTACAGCTGTACAAAGCGCTTTAACTTACTGCTATGAACAAACAACATCAAAGTGCATCTTTGAAAAAGCGACTTTGCAGTCTGTGCTGAATTTTTACAATACAGAAAACTCAAACCATACCCGTATGCAAAAAATTACTTCATATATTGGAGTAAAAGCTGCTGTACGAGGAAATGAAGGCTTGCAGGAGCCTATAAAGCTTAAAAAAGAAGAACCAGAACAGACAACTAAAGTAGATTCTCTTCCTCTCTCTTCAAAAGGAGAGGAAGATGCATTTACACATAAAGAAAGTAGCGCCCACGATGCTTTTTCAGCTGAAGATTTTTCTTCATCGAGAAGATCGCTGAGTGATGACTGATATTTTCACGAAACCCCAGAATTTTGATAGGATATTATAATGAAAAGTAGATAAGAAAATGTTAAAGCTCTAATTAGTAAGATTGAACAAAATCTCTTCTAATTGAGGGCAAAGATAATGAAAATGATAGAACAAAACAGCGTTGATATAGCATTTAGTCAAAAAGCAGCACGTGAGATTACAGTCGTGATGCTTTCAGAAAGAGAATGGTATTTCACGTTTATTTCCGATGATCCAATCACCGGAAAGCCAAATAAATATACGTTACTTACACAAAGAGGAAAACTAAGAACTTGGGCTGATCCAAAATATCTTTTTAAGTTTCTTCATGAACGAGGGGTCATTTGTGGGAGTTTTAATCTTAATCAGGATAAAGAACATGAAACAATTAAATATTCTTCACACAACAGCTCGTAATAAAATTGCTGCATTGTCTGCAGCTTTAACTGTATTTTTTATGGCTAGTTCTGCTCATGCACAAGCCCAAGTGAAAACTTTACAAAATGCGAAGACAGCTCTAACAGATTTACAGACAGATTTAAAAGTGATTATCCCTATCGCTGCTGCCGTTATACTGTTGTGCTTAGCAATTGGCTATGCAGGGCGCTACATCGGAAAAGACACATTTGTACGGTGGGCAATCGGTGTTGTCATCGCAGGTTCTGCAACTCAACTTGTTACTCTGCTATTTAAAACAGCGTAATAATGGCATCAATTATAAATACAATATGTTTATTTATATAAAAATATTATCTAGATTTTAATAAGAGTGAAATATGCAAAAGTTAATTAGTATTCAATCAAAAAGTAACAACAAAATCATCGCAATTTCTGCTGCTATGACTGCATTCTTTATGAATAATTCTGCTTATGCACAACAAGCAACCATTTTAAAAAATGCAGAGAACGCTCTAAAGGATTTACAGGGCGATATTCAAAAGATTATACCTATTGCTGCTGCTATTATACTGTTGTGCTTAGCAATTGGTTATGCAGGACGCTACATCGGAAAAGACACATTTGTACGGTGGGCAATCGGTGTTGTCATTGCAGGTTCTGCAGCCCAGCTTGTTACTCTGCTATTTAAGCCATAATGGCGCTAATTATAAAATACAATATGTTTGTTTATATAGAAATATTATCTAGATTTTAATAAGAGTGAAATATGCAAAAGTTAATTAGTATTCAATCGAAAAGTAACAACAAAATCATCGCATTTTCTGCTGCTGTGACTGCATTCTTTATAAATAGTTCTTCTCATGCACAAGCCGCAAAAACTTTAACAAATGCAAAAAATGCTCTAACAGAGTTACAGACAGACTTAAAAGTGATTATCCCTATCGCTGCTGCCGTTATACTGTTGTGCTTAGCAATTGGTTATGCAGGACGCTACATCGGAAAAGATACTTTTGTACGTTGGGCAATCGGGGTCGTTATTGCAGGTTCAGCAACCCAACTTGTTTCACTGCTATTTAAAACAACATAATAATGGTATCAATTAAAAATAATATAACACGATACGTTTATACGATAGACAATCAGTATTATTATCGTGCCATCTACAACCAAAGTTAATGCAATATTATTGAAAGGTAATTAAAGGTAATTCATGAATCATGTATAATACGTAATGTTTTTAATATCCATCGATTATAGGTGTGTACTAGTAATAATGTAGCCATACTGAAAAAAGGAATATTAATTATAGCAACTTTAATTAAAAGGGGATAAAGGATATGAAACAATCAAATACGTTTCAAGCGAAGTCGTGCAACAGGATTAATGTTATTATCATCACTTCAATGATGTTATTAATAACGCAATCTGCATATGCTCAGACGGAAACAGAGAGCCTGGATGCTTTCATAGGAATGCAATATGGATTAAGTATACTTATTCCTATCGTCGCCATCATTATTCTTTTATTTCTTTTGCTTATTTATATATTTCGCATCATCGCAAGAGCTACATTTATACGATGGGCCTTCAGCGTCATTATTGCTGGTGCAGCCTTTTATATTAGCCACATATTATTTCACCTCCACTGACAAGAGCACCCCATGAAATCACAAGAACAAAAAGAATTCCCCCTATTCAAAGGAGCAACACGTGTTCCAACGATATGGGGTGTCCCCATGATGCCATTTATCGTTATGGTTATGGGGGTCGCTGTTATTGCCATGACAGTAAGTATCTTTTTGTGGATTATGGCACCTCCGTTATGGTTCATTATGGTGCAAATTACTAAAAACGATGATAAGGCGTTTCGTATCTGGTGGTTATGGATCGATACTAAATTTCGCAATCGCAACAAAGGTTTTTGGGGCGCATCAAGTTATAGTCCCTCTGATTATAGTAAAAGGAGATAAACATGACAGCTGTTGAAAGCAGCAAACGCCTTGCATCAGAGGCACCTGTAAGCCTGTTTCTGCCTTATTCACATCATATTACAGATACGATTATTTCTACTAAAAATGCGGAATATTTGTCAATTTGGAAAATTGACGGGCGTTCACATCAAAGCGCTTCAGAAGAAGATATTTTTCAATGGGTAAAAGAGCTTAACAATACTCTACGGGGTATTGCATCGGCCAATTTATCATTTTGGACGCATATTGTGCGCCGCCGTGTTTATGAATATCCTGATTCAACATTTGATCAAATGTTTTGCTATCAGCTTGATGAAAAATATCGACAAAGCTTTACTGGTTATAATTTGATGGTCAATGATTTATATCTGACTGTCATTTTTCAACCGATAGCGGATAAAATTATGTCGTTCTTTTCTAAGCATGAACGTGAAACGCTTGATCAAAAAAAGATGCGACAAGACACATGTATCAAAGAACTCAATGACATCAATCGTACTTTAGGCCAATCTTTAAACCGTTACGGTGCAGAACTTCTTGGTGCTTATGAAAAAAATGGGCATGTTTATTCTTCTGCACTTGAATTCCTTGGAATGCTTGTCAATGGTGAATATCGCCCTATGCCAATTTGCCATGACCGTTTTGCTGACTATATGTCTGTCAATCGACCTTTTTTCTCAAAATGGGGCGCTCTTGGTGAACTGCGAACAACCAGTGGAATGCGTCGATTTGGAATGCTGGAAATTAAAGAATATGATGCAACAACCAAACCAGGACAATTGAATGTTTTGTTGGAAAGTGACTTCGAGTTCGTATTGACGCAGAGCTTTTCAGTTCTCTCCCGACATGCTGCTAAAGACTATTTACAACGGCATCAGCGTAATCTGATTGATGCACGAGATGTGGCAACGAGCCAAATTGAACAAATTGACGAAGCACTAAACCAGCTTATCAGTGGTCATTTTGTCATGGGAGAACATCACTGCACATTGACGATCTATGGTGATACAATTCAACAAGTTCGCGACCATATGGCCAAAGCAAGTGCAGCATTACTAGACGTTGCAGTACTACCCAAACCTGTAGACTTAGCGATAGAGGCTGGCTATTGGGCACAACTTCCTGGCAATTGGAAATGGAGACCGCGTCCTGCTCCGATTACATCATTGAACTTTTTATCATTTTCATCTTTTCATAATTTTATGTCAGGAAAACCCACTGGCAACCCATGGGGGCCAGCCGTCACAATTCTTAAAACAACCAGTAAAACACCGCTTTATTTCAACTTTCATGCCTCCAAACTTGAAGAGGACTCAACAGATAAACGTTTGCTCGGTAATACCGCACTTATCGGACAATCTGGTTCTGGTAAAACCGTGTTACTTGGCTTTTTGTTAGCACAAGCACAAAAATTTAAGCCGACAACTGTTGTTTTTGATAAAGATCGTGGCATGGAAGTTGCCATTCGAGCGATGGGTGGAAAATATTTAACATTCAAGCCAGGTAGAAAAAGTGGTTTCAATCCTTTCCAACTCCCACCCACACAAGAAAATCTTATTTTTCTGAAACAATTTGTTAAAAAATTGGCAGAAGCTGGTGGTGAAGTCACGCATCACGACGAAGAAGAAATTAACAAAGCCGTTATGTCTGTTATGAGTGCTAACATTGACCGATCACTCCGTCGTTTGTCCTTTCTAGTACAATTTTTACCAAATCCACGTTTAAGTGATTATAATGCTCACCCATCTGTTCATGCTCGCTTACTAAAATGGTGTGAAGGTGGTGATTATGGGTGGTTGTTTGATAATCCCCATGATGCTCTTGATCTCTCAACACACCAAATTTACGGTTTTGATATCACGGAATTCTTAGATAATTTTGAAACTCGCACTCCAGTGATGATGTATTTGCTTTACCGCACAGAAGGCATGATTAGCGGACAGCGATTTATGTATATCTTTGACGAGTTTTGGAAGCCTTTGCAAGATCCGTACTTTGAGGATTTAGCGAAAAATAAACAAAAGACTATCCGTAAACAAAATGGTATTTTTGTTTATGCAACACAAGAGCCTAGCGATGCCTTGGAAAGTAATATTGCCAAAACACTCATTCAACAGTGTGCAACTTACATTTTTCTAGCCAATCCCAAAGCAAATTATGAAGATTATACAAAAGGCTTTAAACTAACAGATGCCGAATTTGAACTCGTTAAAGGACTTGGTGAGTTTAGTCGCCAATTCCTCATTAAGCAGGGTGATCAATCTGCGCTTGCAGAACTGAATCTTGGTAAATTCCATCTGACACGCGATGGAAAAACCATCGAACACGACTTTAGTGACGAGCTCTTGGTGTTATCAGGAACGCCTGATAACGCAGAGTTAGCCGAAAGCATTATCGCAGAAGTTGGTGATGATCCAGCAATATGGTTGCCAATTTTCTTACAGCACGCAAAAAATGACAGGAGGGAAACATGAAAAAAAAGGTCATTTCAATAGTAGTTGTAATAACTTTAGGGATTTCAAACCCAGCGATGGCTTGGGTTTGGGGCGCTGGGGCGGCGGATTTGGGAGCATCAGTCCCAACGACGTGGCCCAATTTTTTTGGAAAGTCATCTTCAAATAGATCAAAGCCTAAAAAAACTCCACAGGAAAAGAAAGCGCCACCTGATGCCCAACTTCTCGATATGCTAAAAAAACAACTTGAGGAAACAAAAAAGATACACGAATCTATAACGGGAAGCCAAAAATTCGACACTAAAAAGCTTAAAAATGTACAAACAGATCACAGTAGCTTTTTTCTCAAAAATCCAGAGAATCTCTACAATAGAAATAAAACTTCTGCTCTATCTACATCACTTGAAAATATTTTAAAAGAAGAAGAAATTCCTGTAACTATCCATGAATCTAGCAGTTTTATCAACAAGCGCATCCAATATGCAGCCATCACTGATAAAGCCGTAAGTTTAAAAACTTTTCAAGAAGCAAACAATCGTTTTCAGCAAATTGAAGAACTATTAAAAGAAATCACGACAACAAAAGATCTAAAAAGTATTGCCGAGTTACAAGCACATATAATTGGAATGCTTGCTATGCTACAAAATGAAACAGCAAAACTACAAATGGTTACACATTTACGCAATGCTGAACATACACTTATCAAACAACAGAAAGATAAGCATAACATAAAAATTTTGAATAGTAAAAACACGAAAATGCCTACCATAAGATTTATTAGGTAAAGCTTTTATAATAACATTTTGTATATTATTTCCCTGTATGCTCGTAAAAAGAAAAAGTTAATGCGTAATACTCAATTTTCTCTCATAGATCAAAAAGGTCTACGAAGTTTAATTTTATCCTTAAAAAGTTCAACGAAAAATGCTTAAAAATCATATAAAAAGTTGAAAATTCATTAAAGAGGAATTCCATGGACTTTACAGTGTTCACGCAACTTTTCAATAAAATTGATC